>JACCVL010000046.1 GCA_013698185.1 Nocardioidaceae bacterium | reverse complement strand
GAGCCGTCCCACATGTGCGACTGGAACCACGGCGTCCCACCGCCGGCGACCCGCTCGCGCGACAGCTCGAGCAGCGGGCGCACGAAGCCGTCGAGCTTGTCCTTGGGGCAGTGGTCGGTGTGCAGGGCGACGTTGACCGGGTACTTTTTGGCGACCTCGTGCGCGTACGCCGCGAACGCCACCGAGCCGGTCACCATGTCCTTGACCGTCGCGCCGGACAGGAACTCGGCGCCCCCGGTGGACACCTGCACGATGCCGTCGCTCTCGGCCTCGGCGAAGCCACGCAGCGCGGCGTTGAGCGTTTGCGACGACGTCACGTTGATGGCGGGGTAGGCGAACGACCCGTCCTTGGCGGCGTCGAGCATCTGGCGGTACGCGTCGGGGCTGGCGATGGGCATCGGAGCGCTCCTAGGCAGCGGCTGGCGGGCGGGGTCCTTGCGCGTCCCAGTATGTCAGCGCAGCTCGCCCAGCAGGGACCGTGCCGCCACCTGGATGGGGTCCCAGGTGGAGGAGAACGGCGGCGCATAGGCGAGGTCGAGGTCGACCAGCTCCTGCACGCACATCCGCGACCACAGCGCGGTCGCGCAGGTGTCGATGCGGATCGCCGAGCCTTCCTTGCCGATGATCTGCGCACCGAGCAGGCGACCCGAGTACGGCTCCGCGGTGAGTCGCACCGTCATCGGCTGCGCGCCGGGGAAGTACCCGGCGCGGGTGGTCGTCTCGATCGTCGCCGAGACCGCGTCGTGGCCCATGGCGTCGGCCTGGCCCTGAGTGAGACCGGTGCGCGCCACCTCGAGCTCGCAGACCTTGGTCACCGCGGTGCCCACCACGCCCTGGAACACCTCGTGACCCCCGCTGAGGTTCATCCCGGCGATACGGCCCTGCTTGTTGGCATGGGTGCCGAGCGGAACGTAGACGAATGCCTCGCGAACCCGGTCCCACACCTCCACGCAGTCACCGGCCGCCCACACCCCGTCGAGGCCCGGCACCGCCATCGACGGCTCGACCCGCACCCCGCCGAAGGCGCCGAGCGGCAGCCCCGCCGCCCTCGCCAGCGGGGTGCGCGGGCGCACCCCGAGCCCGAGGATCACGACGTCGGCGGCGTATGTACGCCCACCGGCCACGACACCGGTCACCCCGTCAGCGTCGGACTCGAACGCCTCGACCGTGGTGCCGGTGACGACGCCGATGCCCATCAGCTCCATGGCCTCATGCACCTGGCGGCCCAGATCGGGGTCGAGGGTGCCCATCGGCTCGGCAGCCTTGTCGATGACGGTGGTCTCCAGGCCGCGTCGTTTGCAGGCCTCGGCCATCTCGATGCCGATGTAGCCCGCGCCCACGACCACCGCGCGCCGGGGGGCTCGCCGCGTCAGCGAGGCGATCAGCCGGCAGCCGTCGTCGAGGGTCTGCACGCCGTGCACGCCCGGGGCGTCCGAGCCCGGCACATCGGGGCGCATCGGCTCGGCACCGGTCGCCACCAGCAGCTGGTCGAAGCCGAGCGCCTGCTCCGAGCCGTCGTCGACCGAGCGGACCGTCACCGTACGGTCGGCGGTGTCGATGGCGGTCACCTCGGCACCGACGCGCACGTCGAGGCCGCGTTCGCGGTGCTGCTCGGGGCTGCGGGCCACCAGACCCTCGGGCCCGGCGACGTCACCCGCGACCCAGTAGGGGATGCCGCAGGCGGAGTACGACGTCCACGCCGTGCGCTCGAGCACGATCACCTCGAGGTCGTCGCCGGCCCGCCGCTTCGCCGTCGACGCGGCGGACATGCCCGCCGCATCACCCCCGATCACCACCAGTCGCTCCACCATGCAGCCAAACGTAGGTCAGCGCGGCGCCGTTCGCCCATCTCCTGGCAGGTGGGCCGTGGACAGGTCGGCGTACTGTCGCACCCAGGCGTGCATCGCGACCGCCGCGGCTGCGCCGGCGTTGATAGAGCGCGTCGACCCGAACTGTGCGATCGACACCGTCGCAGCACACGCGCCGCGGGCATCGCGGCTGAGTCCCGGACCCTCCTGCCCGAAGACCAGCACGCACGCGTACGGCAACGTGGTCGACTCCAGCGGCAGCGACCCCGGCTGGTTGTCGACGCCGACCAGCGGCAGCCCGGCAGCCGCCGCCCAGGCGGCCAGGGCCGCGACATCGAAGTGGTGGCGTACGTGCTGGTAGCGGTCGGTGACCATCGCCCCACGACGGTTCCAGCGGCGCCTACCCACGACGTGCACCTCGGCGGCCAAGAAGGCATTCGCGGTGCGGACGACCGAACCGATGTTGAGGTCGTGCTGCCAGTTCTCGATCGCGACGTGGAAGGCGTGCCGGCGGCTGTCCAGCTCGGTCACGATCGCGTCGTGGCGCCAGTAGCGGTAGGCGTCGACCACGTTGCGCCGGTCCCCGTCGCGCAACAGGTCGGGATCGAGCCGGGCAGCCAGCTCCGAGCCCGCCGCGGGCAACGGTCCGACCCACGGCCCGACGCCCACCTCGGCAGACTCCTCCACGAGGGCTAAGGCTAGACCGACCGGTGCACCACCGGGACGCCGCTAGGCTCACCGGGTGACCTTGGCCGCTGTGACAACCGCGCTCGGACCCAGCTGGCTTGATCCGGAATCGTTGATCCAGAGCTTCGGGCTGCTTGGCATCGTGCTGGTCGTGTTCGCCGAGTCCGGGCTGCTGATCGGCTTCTTCCTGCCCGGCGACTCATTGCTGTTCACGGCAGGGCTGTTCGTCGCTCGGGGCTATATCGACCAACCGCTGTGGCTGGTCTGCGTGATCATCTGCGCGGCTGCGGTCGCTGGAAACGCTGCGGGCTATGGG
>JACCVL010000028.1 GCA_013698185.1 Nocardioidaceae bacterium | reverse complement strand
GGGTGCAGGCGCTGGCGGAAGCGGTGCCGCCGCGCTATCGGGCGCTAGTGGTGCTCGCGGCTGGCACAGGGCTGCGTCAGGGTGAGTGCTTCGGTCTCGACTCCGCCCACGTCGACTTTCTGCGCCGGCAGGTCCGGGTCGACCAGCAGCTCATCACCATCGGCGGCCACGAGCCGCACCTCGGGCCGCCCAAGACCGAGGCGAGCGTGCGCACCGTGCCGTTGCCCCAGGTGGTGCTCGACGAGCTGGCGGCCCACGTCGCGGCGTACGAACCGGGAACCTGGGGCCTGTTGTTCAGCACGCCGAACGGTGGTCCGATCTGGCGGGCGACGTGGGCCCAGACGTGGGGGACCGCTGTCCGTCGGGCGGGGCTCCCGGTAGGGACGCGGTTTCACGATCTGCGCCACTACTACGCGAGTCTGCTGATTCGGCACGCGGAGTCAGTGAAGGTGGTCCAGGCGAGGCTCGGGCACG
Organism: Nocardioidaceae bacterium; assembly: GCA_013698185.1. Taxonomy (GTDB): domain Bacteria; phylum Actinomycetota; class Actinomycetes; order Propionibacteriales; family Nocardioidaceae; genus JACCVL01. Next base: position 13,096 of record JACCVL010000028.1, on the reverse strand, counting down.
CGAGCGCCGCAGAGACGTTGGACGTCTACTCCCATCTCTGGCCGGACTCCGAGGACCGCACCCGCGAGGCGGTTGACGCCGTGCTCGGCTCGACCTCTTGTGCCCCGCCTGTGCCCCGGAGTGGTGACTCTCTGACGTCGTAGCAGGTCAGGCGGGCTGCGCAGACCGTAATCAGCGGTAGTTGGTGAACTGCACCGCGAAGTCGTAGTCCTGCGCCTTGACCAGCGCGATCACGTCTTGCAGGTCGTCTCGCTTCTTGCTCGAGACCCGCAGTTCGTCACCCTGGACCTGCACCTTGACGCCCTTCGGGCCCTCGTCGCGGATGAGCTTGCCGACCGTCTTCGCCTGCTCCTGGCTGATGCCCTGGTTGAGGGAGGCGGCGAGCTTGACCTCCTTGCCCGACTGCCGGGGGTCACCGGCCTCGAGCGTCTTCAGCGAGATGCCGCGCTTGACCAGCTTCTGCTTGAACACGTCGAGCACCGCGAGCGCCCGCTCCTCGGCGTTGGCCGAGATCTCGACTCCCAGCTCGCCTTGCCAGTCGATGGCGGCACCGGTGTGCTTGAAGTCGAAGCGCTGGGCGATCTCCCGCTGGGTCTGGTTCAGCGCGTTGTCCACCTCCTGGCGGTCCACCTTGCTCACGATGTCGAAGCTCGAGTCGCCGGCCACGGCGCCTCCCTCCGGTCGGGCCCCGGCGGTGGGGCTGCCCATGACGTCTGCGCTATTGTGCTCCCCGCCGATCCTCGTCCCGCAACGGGAGTTGCTGCGCGCAAGGACGGCGTACCCCGGCAGGTTGCCCGAGCGGCCAAAGGGAGCTGACTGTAAATCAGCCGGCACAGCCTTCGCAGGTTCGAATCCTGCACCTGCCACGCCCGAGGGGCCCGGTCCTGCCGGGCCCTTCGGGAGTCCGTAGCAGCTCCCACGGCCGATTTCTCCCCTCGCTCGAGCCCCGTGTACGCTGGCTCGTCGCTTGCCCCTTTAGCTCAGTCGGCAGAGCGTCTCCATGGTAAGGAGAAGGTCTACGGTTCGATTCCGTAAAGGGGCTCTGGGTGCTGTCCACCCGAGGTGCGCGCCCGCGCGTGGCTCGGCGGTCCGAGCCCGGTGGCGGGGTAGCTCAGGTGGTCAGAGCACACGGCTCATAATCGTGGTGTCGCGGGTTCGAGTCCCGCCCCCGCTACGCACCGTCCAGCGTGCACCGCGCACGCTCGAGCACTACAGAAGGCAGCACCGTGGCCAAGAGCACCGACGTCCGCCCGAAGATCACCCTGGCTTGCACCGAGTGCAAGGAGCGCAACTACATCACCAAGAAGAACCGGCGCAACGACCCCGACCGCCTCGAGCTGTCGAAGTACTGCCCCCGCGACAAGCGGCACACCGTGCACCGCGAGACCCGCTGAGCCCAGGTGCCCCTCGATCCCGCGTTGGCCGGTCGGCGCTTCCCCACCACGCCCGCGCATGACGTGAGCCGTTACGAGGTGTCACGTTTTGCCGCCGCGCTCGGCGCGACCGACCCGGTCCACCATGACGTCGAGGTGGCGCGTCGGCGTGGCCACCGCGACCTCCCTGCGCCGCCGACCTTCCCGATCGTGGTCGCCTTCGAGGCGATGACCGGGTTCATGGCCGACCCCAGTGTCGGCATCGAGCTGCGCAACGTGGTGCATTCCGCGCAGCGCTTCGTCGCGCAGCGCCCGGTGTATGCCGGTGACGTCCTCACTGCCACCTTGACGGTCGAATCGGTGCGCCAGGCCGCCGGCACCGACCTGATCGCCACCCGCAGCGAGGTCGCCACGACGGCGGGCGAGGCTGTCTGCACCGCCTTCGCCACGCTCGCCCACCGGGCTCCTGCCGTGGGCGAACGGTGAGCGGCCAGGGCCAGCCGGCGCCCGCCGACTGGACGGCGGGCACTGAGCTGCCCACCCAGGTCTTTCGCGTCACCCGGGCCGACCTCGTCGCTTACGCCGGGGCCAGCGGTGACCACAACCCGATCCACTGGTCCGACCGGGTGGCGACCGCCGTCGGGCTGCCCGGTGTCGTCGCGCACGGCATGGTCACGATGGCCCTCGGCGGTCGCGCGCTGAGCACCTGGGCGGGCGACCCGGCGCGCGTGCGCGAGTACGGGGTGCGCTTCACCCGACCGGTGGTGGTGCCCGACGACGACACCGGCGTCGAGGTGATTGTCCGAGGGACTGTCGGCACAGTCGCCGACGGCACGGCCCGGGTCGACCTGGTCGTCGGCTGCGACGGCACGACGGTGCTCGGACAGGCGCGCGCCTCGGTGCTGGTTGCCGCGGGTCTCCCCGGCGATGACTGAGCCGGCGACAGGGCCGACGACGCCGACGGCTGGCGGGGTCCGACTCGCCGACCTCACCACTCTGCGCGTCGGCGGGCCGGCCAGCGACGTGGTGCAGGCGACGGACGAGGCGGCGTTGGTCGGCGCAGTGGCGGCGGCCGACGCCGACGGCATCCCCGTGCTCGTCGTCGCCGGCGGCAGCAACCTGCTGGTGGCCGACGAGCCGGTCGCCGACCGGGTGGTGCTCGTCCGTACCCGGGGCGTCCACGTCGAGGCCGACAGGTGCGGCGGAGCGTACGTGTCGGTGGCCGCCGGTGAGGACTGGGACGAGCTGGTCGGGCGCGCGGTGGACGCGGGCTGGGTCGGGATTGAGGCACTGGCCGGCATCCCCGGCTCGGTCGGCGCGACGCCGGTGCAGAACGTGGGCGCCTACGGCCAGGAGGTGGCCCAGACGATCGCGACCGTGCGCACTTGGGACCGCGGGCAGCGTCGCCAGCGCACGTTCGCCAACGCCGACTGCGGATTCGGTTACCGCACCAGCCGGTTCAAGGCCGAGCCGGGCCGCTTCCTGGTGCTCGAGGTGACCTTCCAGCTGCCGCTGGGGGACCTCGGCGCGCCCATCGGCTACGACCAGCTGGCGCGGGCGCTCGGTGCCGACCCCGGCCAACGCCGGCCGCTGGCCGACGTGCGTGCTGCGGTGCTGGCGCTGCGGGCCGGCAAGGGCATGGTTCTCGACTCCGGCGACCACGACACCTGGAGCGCGGGTTCGTTCTTCACCAACCCCCTGCTGAGCTCCGACGACGCCGACCGACTGCCCGCGGACGCACCGCGATGGCCCACCGGCGACGGGCGGGTCAAGACCAGCGCCGCCTGGCTGATCGAGCACGCCGGCTTCGGGCGCGGCCACGGCGACGGTCCGGCGAAGATCTCTACCAAGCACACGCTGGCGCTGACCAACCGCGGCGCCGCCACCAGCGCCGACCTGCTGGCGCTGGCCAGAGAGGTACGCGAGGGGGTGCGGGCCACGTTCGGCGTCGAGCTGGTCAACGAGCCGGTGCTCGTCAACTGCTCGTTGTGAGCCACTCGTCGATGCCGGCCAGCAGCCGGGTACGCACGTCGTCGGGAGCCAGCGAGCTGCGGACCGACATTCGCGCAAGCTCTGCCAACGTGCTGTCGTCGAAGCCGTGGGCGGCCCGCACCACCGCGTACTGACCCGCCAGCCGGGACCCGAACAGCAACGGGTCGTCGGCTCCCAACGCAACCGGCACCCCGGCAGCCAGCAGGTCAGGCAGGGGCACCTCCTCGATCGTGGCGTAAACGCCGAGTGCCACGTTGGACACCGGGCACACCTCGAGTGCCACGCCGGCGTCCACGACCTGTTGCAGCACCGCTGGGTCCTCGACGCTGCGCACGCCGTGCCCGAGCCGGTCGGGATCCAGGTCGTGCAGGCAGGCGGCGACGCTGTCCGGCCCGCGCAGCTCGCCGCCGTGCGGCAGGCTCGCCAGCCCGGCGGCCCTGGCGATGCGGAAGGCGGCCGCGAAGTCCTCGGTCCGTCCCCGCCGCTCGTCGTTGGACAGACCGAAGCCGACCACGCCGCGACCGGCGTACTGCGCGGCGAGACGGGCGAGCAGGCGTGCGTCCAGCGGGTGCCGGGTGCGGTTGGCGGCAACGACCACCGCCATGCCGAGCCCGGTCGAGCGGCGGGCGTCCGCCACGGCATCCAGCACCAGGTCGGTGAAGGCGGTGACGCCACCGAAGCGGGCACCGTACCCCGACGGGTCGACCTGAATCTCGGTCCAGCCACACCCGTCAGCCACGTCGTCCTGAGCCGCCTCGGTGACGAGCCGTCGGACGTCGGCCTCGGTGCGCAGCACCGAGCGGGCCACGTCGTACAGCCGCTGGAAGCGGAACCACCCCTTCTCGTCGGCTGTCGACAGCGCGGGTGGCCAGTGCTCGCTCAGCGCCGCGGGCAGCCGCACACCGTCGCGGTCAGCGAGCTCCAGCAGCGTGTCGTGGCGCATCGCGCCGGTGAAATGCAGGTGCAGGTGGGCCTTGGGCAGCGCGCTCAGCGGTCGCCGGGGACCGTCGCTCACCGGCCGCCGAGCAGCTTCTGTATCCGGGCGACGCCCTCCACCAGATCCTCGTCGCCCAGCGCGTACGACAACCGCAGGTAGCCGGGGGAGCCGAACGCCTCACCGGGTACGACGGCCACCTCCACCTGCTCGAGGAGGAGCTCGGCGAGCTCGGCCGAGGTCTGCGCCACGGTCCCGCCGATGTCCCGGCCGAGCAGCTCCTGGACCGACGGGTAGACGTAGAAGGCGCCCTCGGGTGTCGGGCAGGTCACGCCGTCGATCGCGTTGAGCATCTCCACGATCGTGCGTCGGCGCCGGTCGAAGGCCGTGCGCATCTCGGCGACGGCGCCGAGGTCGCCGCTCAGCGCGGCGACGGCGGCGCGCTGTGCGACGTTGCAGACGTTCGAGGTGGCGTGGGACTGCAGGTTGGTGGCCGCCTTGACCACGTCGGGCGGCCCGGTCAGCCACCCGACCCGCCAACCGGTCATCGCATAGGTCTTCGCGACCCCGTTCACGACGACGCAGCGCTCGGCCAGCTCGGGCACCGCGACGGGCATCGACACTGCCTCGGCGTCGTCGTACACGAGGTGCTCGTAGATCTCGTCGGTGACCACCCACAGGCCGTGCTCGAGCGCCCAGCGCCCGATCGCCGCCACCTGCTCCACGGGGTACACCGCACCGGTGGGGTTGGACGGAGAGCAGAACAGCAGCACCTTCGTCCGCGGCGTACGGGCGGCTTCGAGCTGCTCGACGCTGACCAGGTAACCCTGGGTCTCGTCGGCGAGCACCGCGACGGGCACGCCCTCGGCCAGCCGGATCGACTCGGGGTACGTCGTCCAGTACGGCGCCGGCAGCAGCACCTCGTCGCCGGGGTCGAGCAGGGTGGCGAAGGCCTCGTACACCGCCTGCTTACCGCCGTTGGTGACCAGGACCTGCGCGGCGGCGAGCTCGAGACCGCAGTCGCGCGCCGTCTTGGCGACGATGGCCTGCTTGAGCTCCGGCAGCCCGCCGGCAGGGGAGTACCGGTGGTTGCGCGGGTCGCTGCACGCCTCGATGGCAGCCCGCACGATCGTGTCGGGGGTGGCGAAGTCGGGCTCGCCGGCCCCGAAACCGATGACGGGCCGGCCCGCGGCCTTGAGAGCCTTGGCCTTGGCATCGACGGCAAGGGTGGCCGACTCGCCGATCCCGGCGATCCGGGCGGACACCCGCCGCGCAGCCGGCGTGGGGGACAGGCTCGGTTCGGTTGTCGTCGCAGACATGGCTCCATCGTGGCATCCACCGATGCGGGTGCCCAGGCGAGGCCGGTTGGTGGTACACCGGAGTTCGACTCGCCCCGGCCGCTGCGCGTACACTTCACTACTCGGTGGATTCGCACCCTCTGTCGGCGCGCCCAGGCGCCGGCGCTGCAGAACCGCTCGGGGGCGCGGCTCCGCCACCCAGGGCACTAGCTCAACTGGCAGAGCATCGGTCTCCAAAACCGAAGGTTGGGGGTTCGAGTCCCTCGTGCCCTGCGAGGACCACTGACCGACCAGCAGGCGACCCGAAGTAGGTGACATGGTGAGCTCCACTCGCTCGACGACCCCGGTGAGCAGCGACCACCAGAGCACCCGTACCCCGCCCGGGCTGTTCCTCCGCCAGGTCATCGCCGAGCTGCGCAAGGTCGTCTGGCCCACTCAGCAGCAGGTGGTGACCTACTTCTTCGTCGTGCTGGTGTTCGTGCTGGTGATGATGGCCTACGTCTCCCTGCTGGACTTCGGGTACGGGAAGGCAATGTTCGCCATTTTCGCCTGACCAACGCGCAGCAGGACAGACAGACCAGGGCCGACCCCGGCCGACTTCGAACAATGGTGACGGAGACCCACGTGTCCGAGCAGTTCCCCGAGACCGACGAGACCCTCGGAGACCCCGCAGACTCCGAGGGTGACCTCGAGCAGGACGTGCAGGTGGCCGAGGTCGAAGCCGGTCTCGACGCCGCCGAGGACGACCTGGAGCTGGCCGCGGAGGTGCAGGCCCTCCTGGGTGACGCCACTCCCGCCGAGGCCGCAGAGGCCGCGGCCGATCCGGTTGCCCAGGCGCCGCTGTCCAATGTCGGCGTCGAGGAGGTGCCCGTCGCGGACGCCGAGGCCGACGCCGCGGTCGCAGCTGCCGAGGACGTTCCGGCGGCAGCGCTCGATGCGTTCGTCGACGCGCAAGCAGACGCCCCCGAGGACGCGGCCGGTGTCGAGGAGACACCCGACGTCGACGCGCCTGGCGACCCGATGCAGGAGTTCCGCGACACGCTGTGGTCGCAGCCGGGCGACTGGTACGTAGTCCACACCTACTCCGGCATGGAGAACCGGGTGAAGGCCAACGTCGAGAGCCGCACCACCTCGCTGAACATGGAGGACTTCATCTACGAGGTGAAGGTGCCCGTCGAGGAGGTCGCCGAGATCAAGAACGGCCAGCGGCGCCTGGTCAAGCGCACCGTCCTGCCTGGCTACGTGCTCGTCCGAATGGACCTGACCGACGAGTCCTGGGCCGCCGTACGGCACACGCCGTCGGTCACCGGCTTCGTCGGCCACAGCCACCAGCCGGTGCCGTTGAGCCTGTCGGAGGTCGAGGCCATGCTGGCACCGGCCGTCGAGGCCGAGGTGGCCGCGGTGGCCCAGGTCGGCGCTCCCCAGCAGCCCAAGAAGGCGGCCAAGGTCGAGTTCGACGACTTCGCCACCGGAGACTCCGTCATGGTCGTCGACGGGCCCTTCGCGACGCTGCACGCCACGATCACCGAGATCAATGTGGATGCGCAGCGCGTCAAGGCGCTGGTCGAGATCTTCGGCCGCGAGACCCCGGTCGAGCTCAGCTTCACCCAGATCCAGCGGGCCTGATCCAGCACGGACCGGACCCGGTCACCATCGTCACAAGAGGACCCACCATGCCCCCCAAGAAGAAGAAGGTCGCCGCGCTCGTCAAGGTGCAGCTGAACGCGGGCCAGGCCACTCCGGCCCCGCCCGTCGGCACCGCGCTCGGCCCGCACGGCGTCAACATCATGGAGTTCTGCAAGGCGTACAACGCCGCCACCGAGGCCATGCGCGGCAACGTCATCCCGGTGGAGATCACGATCTTCGAGGACCGCTCCTTCACTTTCGTCACCAAGACGCCGCCGGCCGCGGAGCTGATCAAGAAGGCCGCCGGGCTCGCGAAGGGGTCGTCGACCCCGCACACCGACAAGGTGGGGCGGCTCAGCTCCGACCAGGTCCGCGAGATCGCCACGACCAAGCTGCCCGACCTCAACGCCAACGACGTCGACGCGGCCATGAAGATCGTCGAGGGCACCGCCCGTTCGATGGGTGTCACCGTCGAGCGCTGAACCACGTCAAGGCACACCATCCGTACCGTGGCAGGGCCCGCTGGCGCCCGCTGACCACACCCTGGTGAAAGGAACCAGACATGCAGCACAGCAAGAAGTACGCCGAGGCGGCGGCCAAGATCGACAAGTCCGCCCTGTACTCCCCGCACTCCGCGGTGGGCCTGGCCAAGCAGACCGCGACCACGACGTTCGACTCGACCGTCGATGTCGCCATGCGGTTGGGAGTCGATCCCCGCAAGGCCGACCAGATGGTGCGCGGCACCGTCAACCTTCCGCACGGCACTGGGAAGACCGCCCGGGTCCTGGTCTTCGCCACCGCCGACCGGGCAGAGGCAGCGCGCGAGGCCGGCGCCGACTACGTCGGTGCGGACGACATGATCGAGAAGGTGAGCGGCGGCTGGCTCGACTTCGACGCCGTTGTCGCCACCCCCGACATGATGGGCAAGGTGGGTCGGCTCGGCCGCGTCCTCGGCCCCCGCGGTCTGATGCCTAACCCGAAGACCGGCACGGTCACGCCCGACGTCGCCAAGGCCGTCGGGGACATCAAGGGCGGCAAGATCGAGTTCCGTGTCGACCGCCACGCCAACCTGCACTTCATCATCGGCAAGTCCTCGTTCAGCGAGCAGCTGCTGGCCGAGAACTACGCGGCCGCACTCGAGGAGGTGCTGCGGCTCAAGCCGGCCAGCTCCAAGGGCCGCTACCTCAAGCGCATCACCGTCTCCACGACAATGGGCCCGGGCGTTCCCGTCGACCCCAACCGCACCAGAGGCGTCGCCGTCCCTGACGAGGAGTGACCGGCTCGCGGCCCGGTCCTGGTCGTGGCCCTGGAGCGGTCGCCGCGACGATGATTTGGTGCGGCGCTGCGCCGTGCCGTACGCTCAGAAGTGCCGAAGACCGCCGGTCGTCACCGCCCATCTCGATGGTGGACAGTGACCGAAGGCTCCGCGTGAGCGGGCGACCAGCGCAGGTGGAACGAGTCTCCCGCAGTGTGCTGCGGTGACGCCCCGTGCCTCCTGCGCCGGGGCGTTCGTCACGTCCGGACCCGGAACAACGGGTCGATCTTCGGCACCCGGCCGCGCAGCTGCGCGGTCACCCCGAGGAAGGAGCCCCATGGCGCGCCCGGACAAGGCAGCAGCCGTCGCCGAGCTGAGCGAGCAGTTCACCCGGTCGAACGGCGCCGTGCTGACCGAGTATCGCGGTCTCACCGTGTCCCAGCTCAAGGAGTTGCGGGGAATGCTCGGTGCGAACGCGACCTACGCCGTCGTGAAGAACACGCTGACCAAGATCGCCGTACGAGACGCCGGCATCGAGGGCCTGGACTCGCTGCTGAGCGGGCCGTCGGCCGTCGCGTTCATCGCCGGTGACCCGGTCGAGGCCGCCAAGGGTCTGCGCGACTTCGCCAGGGCCAACCACGCCCTCGTCATCAAGGGTGGCGTGCTCGACGGCAAGGCCGTCAGCCCCAGCGAGATCTCGAAGATGGCGGACCTGGAGTCCCGCGAGGTGCTGCTGGCCAAGATGGCCGGAGCCATGCAGGCCTCGCTGCAGAACGCCGCCTCGATGTTCAACGCCCCGCTCGCGCAGATGGCCCGAGTCCTCGGTGCCTTGCAGAGCAAGGGCGCGGAGGATCCCGGCGTCCTGGTTGGCGACGCACCTGCTGACGAGCCGGCCGCTGACGAGCCGGCCGTTGACGAGCCAGCCGCTGCCGACCTGGCCGCTGCCGAGCCGGAACCACCTGCCGACGCCTGATCGCTCGACCCGCGCAATCCCGTGATGCATCACCCGGCAGCGGCACCCACCCTGCCGCCCGAGAAGAGGAAGGACCGCCACCATGGCGAAGATCGACACCGCAGACCTGCTCGACGCGTTCAAGGAGATGACGCTGCTCGAGCTCAGTGAGTTCGTGAAGGAGTTCGAGGACACCTTCGGCGTGACCGCGGCCGCACCGGTCGCCGTCGCCGCCGCCCCCGGCGCCGGTGGTGCCGGCGAGGCCGAGGCAGTGGAGGAGCAGGACGAGTTCGACGTCGTGCTCGACGCGGCCGGCGACAAGAAGATCCAGGTCATCAAGGAGGTGCGCTCGCTTACCAGCCTCGGTCTCAAGGAGGCCAAGGAGCTGGTGGAGGCCGCACCCAAGGCGGTCCTGGAGCACGTCACCAAGGAAGCTGCCGAAAAGGCCAAGGAGTCCCTCGAGGCGGCCGGAGCGTCCGTCTCGGTCAAGTGACCCGCTAGCCGTTCGAGCACAACCCGCCGAGGGCGGCCACCTGCGTTACTGAGGTGGCCGCCCTCGGCATCTGCTCACCACCGGGCCGCCGCGCGCCGCCGCGCCACGTTTACGTGGCAGGGCGAGGGTTCACGGGGGGTACGCGCCGCGTAAGACGCACTCCGCCACGTTTACGTGGCGCGGGCCGACGGGCGGCGGCCGGGTGAGAGCTGACGCCGAGAGGCCCCCCGGCAACGCCACGCCGGGCGAGCGCTTGACGTGTCGGCGTTGACGGGTCATCCTCATCGCGCAGGCCCGAGGTGACCATCCACCCCCGGGTCGACATTGGCGCGCTGTGTGGCTACTATGAGCAGTTCGCTGCCCTCCTGCTGATCCGGCCCCTTGACGGGGTCCGTTCGGGATGCCCGGAGGCAGCGTCCGGGTCGGTGCCCGACCCGGATCGAGTCTGATTCCGCGAGCACTCGGAAGGACCACTCTTGGCCGCCTCGCGCACCGCCCCCCGCACCGCCGCCCCCCGCATCGCCAGCAGCAACACATCCACCGCTTCAGTCGGCGCCCCGCGCCGCATCTCCTTCGCAAAGATCGCCGAGGCCCGAGAGGTCCCGCGGCTTCTCGACCTGCAGACGCGCAGCTTCTCCTGGCTCGTCGGTGACGACGACTGGCGCGCACGGGTCCAGGACGACCTCGACGCCGGCCGCCCGGTCTCGACCAAGTCCGGCCTCACGGAGATCTTCGAGGAGATCTCCCCGATCGAGGACTTCTCCGGCACGATGTCGCTGTCGTTTGCCGAGCCTCGCTTCGAGCCCCCCAAGTACTCCGTCGACGAGTGCAAGGAAAAGGACTTTACCTACGCCGCGCCGCTCTTCGTGACCGCGGAGTTCATGAACAACGAGACCGGCGAGATCAAGAGCCAGACCGTGTTCATGGGCGACTTCCCGCTGATGTCCGACAAGGGCACGTTCATCATCAACGGCACCGAGCGGGTCGTGGTGTCACAGCTGGTCCGCTCGCCTGGCGTCTATTTCGAGCGCTCCGTCGACAAGACCAGCGACAAGGACGTCTTCACGGCCAAGGTCATCCCCTCGCGCGGTGCCTGGCTCGAGCTCGAGATCGACAAGCGCGACATGGTCGGCGTACGGCTGGACCGTAAGCGCAAGCAGAACGTCACCGTGCTGCTCAAGGCCCTGGGCTGGACCGAGGCGCAGATCCTCGAGGAGTTCGGCCAGTACGAGTCGATCCGCCAGACGCTGGAGAAGGACCACACGTCCGGCCAGGACGACGCGCTGCTCGACATCTACCGCAAGCTGCGTCCCGGCGAGCCCCCCACCCGGGAGGCGGCCCAGACGCTGATCGACAACTACTACTTCAACCCCAAGCGTTACGACCTGGCCAAGGTCGGCCGGCACAAGATCAACGCCAAGCTGGGGCTGGACGCGGCATTCGACCAACAGACGCTGACCATCGACGACATCGTCGCTGCCATCCGCTACATCGTTGCCCTGCACGACGGAGGCTCCGAGCTGCCCGGCCCGCTGGGTGCGGTCGTGGTCGAGGCCGACGACATCGACCACTTCGGCAACCGGCGCATGCGTACGGTCGGCGAGCTGATCCAGAACCAGCTGCGCACCGGGCTGGCCCGCATGGAGCGGGTGGTCCGCGAGCGGATGACGACCCAAGACGTCGAGGCCATCACGCCGCAGACGCTGATCAACATCCGCCCGGTGGTCGCCGCGCTGAAGGAGTTCTTCGGCACCTCCCAGCTGTCGCAGTTCATGGACCAGACCAACCCGATCGCCGGACTGACCCACAAGCGGCGCCTCTCGGCGCTCGGCCCCGGCGGCCTGTCGCGTGAGCGGGCGGGCTACGAGGTCCGCGACGTGCACCCGTCGCACTACGGCCGGATGTGCCCGATCGAGACCCCCGAGGGCCCCAACATCGGCCTGATCGGATCGCTGTCTACCTACGGGCGGATCAACCCGTTCGGTTTCGTCGAGACGCCCTACCGCAAGGTCGTGAACGGCCGGGTGACCAAGGAGGTGCATCACCTGACGGCGACCGAGGAGGACCGCTTCGTCATCGCCCAGGCCAACGCCATCATCTCCGAGGACGGCACGTTCACCGAGGACCGTGTCCTGGTCCGCCAGCGTGACGGTGAGGTCGCCCTGATCCCCGGCGACGACGTCGACTACATGGACGTGTCGCCCCGCCAGATGGTCTCGGTCGCGACCGCGCTGATCCCGTTCCTGGAGCACGACGACGCGAACCGCGCCCTGATGGGCTCCAACATGCAGCGCCAGGCGGTTCCGCTGATCAGGTCCCACGCACCCCTGGTCGGCACCGGCATGGAGTTCCGTGCCGCTGTCGACGCAGGCGACGTCGTCGTCGCCGAGCAGCCCGGTGTGGTGCGCCAGGTCAGCGCCGACCTGGTCGACGTGCTGCAAGACGATGGTGTCGTCCGGTCCTACCGGCTGGCCAAGTTCCGTCGCTCCAACCAGGGCACCTGCATCAACCAGCGGCCGCTGGTCAACGAGGGCGACCGGCTCGAGGCGGGCCAGCCCGTCGCGGACGGGCCATGCACCGACGAGGGCGAGATGGCTCTCGGGACCAACCTGTTGGTCGCCTTCATGCCGTGGCAGGGCCACAACTACGAAGACGCCATCATCTTGTCCCAGCGCCTGGTGCAAGAAGACGTGCTCACCTCGATCCACATCGAGGAGCACGAGGTCGACGCCCGGGACACCAAGCTGGGGCCCGAGGAGATCACCCGCGACATCCCCAACGTCAGCGAGGAGATGCTCGCCGACCTCGACGACCGCGGCATCATCCGCATCGGGGCCGAGGTCGGCAACGGCGACATCCTCGTCGGCAAGGTTACGCCCAAGGGCGAGACCGAGCTGACCCCGGAGGAGCGGCTGCTGCGAGCCATCTTCGGCGAGAAGGCACGCGAGGTGCGCGACACCTCACTGAAGGTCCCCCACGGTGAGTCCGGGACGGTCATCGGCGTACGCGTGTTCGACCGCGAGGAGTCCGACGAGCTGCCCCCGGGCGTGAACCAGCTGGTCCGCGTCTACGTCGCCCAGAAGCGCAAGATCTCCGACGGTGACAAGCTCGCCGGCCGGCACGGCAACAAGGGCGTCATCGCCAAGATCCTGCCGGTCGAGGACATGCCGTTC
>JACCVL010000013.1 GCA_013698185.1 Nocardioidaceae bacterium | reverse complement strand
CTGGCGTCCCGCACCTGCAGGACGTGCACCGGCTCGTGCGCCGGGTCCAGCCGCACGTAGTTGTGCTCACCCCACTGCCAGGTCTGTCCGGTGATCTCGTCGTGCACCGCGACGGTGTCGCGCCAGCCCAGTCCGAGCGCCGGCATGTCCAGGTGGACCCAGGTGTCGTGTGCCGCGTACGGGTCGAGGTTGGCCACCACGATGACGACGTCGGTGGCCGTGTGCTTGGAGAAGCACACGATCTTGTCGTGGTCGGTGCGGTGGATGGCCAGCTGGCGAAGCTGCTGCAGGGCGGGGTGGGCGGCCCGGATGGCGTTGAGGGCGGTCAGGTACGGCGCCAGCGAGCGGCTTTGGGCTTCGGCTCCGGCCCAGTCGCGCACCCGGACCTCGTACTTTTCGGAGTCCAGGTACTCCTCGCTGCCGGGCCGCACCGCCATGTGCTCGTACAGCTCGAAGCCGGCGTAGACGCCCCACGAGGGCGACGCGGTCGCCGCGAGCGCGGCGCGGACCTTGAACGCTGCTGGACCGCCGTGCTGGAGGTAGCCCGGCAGGATGTCGGGGGTGTTGACGAAGAAGTTGGGCCGCAGCACGTGTGCGGTCTCGTGCGCGAGCTCCCTCAGGTACTCCTCGATCTCCGCCTTCTCATTGCGCCAGGTGAAGTAGGTGTAGCTCTGGTGGAAGCCGATGGTGCCCAGCGCCCGCATCATGGCCGGCTTGGTGAACGCCTCGGACAGGAACACGACGTCGGGGTCGGTGCTGCGGATCTCGGCGAACAGCTGCTGCCAGAACCTGACGGGCTTGGTGTGCGGGTTGTCCACGCGGAAGATCCGGACGCCGCGGTCCATCCAGTGCCGCAGCACCCGCACGATCTCGGCGTAGAGGCCGTCGTAGTCGTTGTCGAAGTTGAGCGGGTAGATGTCCTGGTACTTCTTCGGCGGGTTCTCGGCGTAGGCGATGGTCCCGTCGGCGCGGGTGGTGAACCACTGTGGGTGGGCGGCCACCCACGGGTGGTCCGGGGCGCACTGCAGAGCGAAGTCGAGGGCGACCTCGAGCCCGGCGTCGGTGGCGGCCGCGACGAAGGCGTCGAAGTCCTCGAGCGTGCCGAGCTCGGGGTGGACGGCGTCGTGGCCGCCGTCGCTCGACCCGATCGCCCACGGTGAGCCGACGTCGTCGGGCGAGGGGTCGAGAATGTTGTTGCGGCCCTTGCGGTTGATGCGGCCGATGGGGTGGATCGGCGGCAGGTAGATGACGTCGAAGCCCATCGCGGCCACGGCCTCGAGTCGCTTCGCGGCCGTGCGCAGGGTGCCGGGGACCACCGTGCCGTCGTCGGTGACCTGCGCGCCCTCGGACCGCGGGAAGAACTCGTACCAGGACCCCACCAGGGCGCGCTGGCGGTCGACCTGCACCGGGTAGGCCGGGGTGGACTCCAGCAGGTCCCGCAGCGGCTCGACGGCCAGCGCCTGCTCAACCTCCGGCGCCGTGCCGGCCGCAAGCCGAGCCTCGACCGGTCGCTCGGTGTCGCGCAGCGCCGCGGCCGCATCGATCAGCAGCTGTCGCCCGGCGGCTGCCCGTTCCAGCACCAGCGCGCCCTCGATCAGCATCAGCTCGACGTCGACCCCGGCGGCGATCTTGATCGTCGCGTCGTGCTCCCAGGTGGCGTAGGGATGGCTCCACGACTCCACCCGGAACGTCCAGTCGCCGATCTCGTCGGCACTGACCGCGGCGGTGTAGCGGTCCGGTGGCCCGTCGCCGGTGACGGGCCGCATCATGACCGGCGGCCGGTCCTTGCCGTCGGGATCGGTGAGGATGACGTTGGCGCCGAGCGCGTCATGTCCCTCACGGAAGACCGTGGCACGCACGTCGAAGGTCTCACCGATGACCGCCTTGACCGGGTACGTGCCGCCCTCGACGACGGGCTGGACATCCATGACCGGGATACGAGTGATCATCGGCGCCAACCTAGCGATCAGGTCGCCGGCCGGGCCACTCGGGAGCCAGCCGTGAGATGCCTCCCAGCCTCAGCTAGGGGCCGAGGACAGTCCGGTGCGTCCGCGGTTGCGCCGGACGCGGTTGGCGAGTGCGGAGAACAGCGCGTCCACGACCATGCCCAGCACGAGGATGGTGATCATGATGGAGATCAACCGGTCCGACTGGAGGAACTGGCGGGCGATCGTCATGTCGTACCCGAGCGACGACTTCTGGGCGATCGGCACCAGCAGCTCCCCGGCCATCAAGCTGCGCCAGGCGAAGGCCCAGCCCTGCTTGAGGCCGGACAGGTACGAGGGCAGCGCCGCCGGCAGGATGACGTATTCACGGTAATTCCTAGAATCGGCCGGTGTGTCTTCGGCCACAGCCCGTCCGGCCGCATTCGATTGCGGCTACCGGGCCGGTCACATGTACCGTCTGCGGGTGCGTGCCATCCGACGGTTCACCGTCCGCCCCGTCCTGCCCGAGGCGCTTCGCCCGTTGGGCGATCTGGCCACGAACCTGCGCTGGGCGTGGCATCCGGCCACTCAGGAGTTGTTCGCCTCCATCGATGCCCGGCTGTGGGACCAGTCCGGTCACGACCCGGGCCAGCTGCTCGGAGCACTGTCGATCGAGCGACTCGAGCACCTGGCCGCCGACGACGCCTTCCGGCAGCGGCTGGCCATCGCCTACGACGACCTGGAGCAGTACCTCACTGGCGAGCGCTGGTACCAGCGCGGTGATGCGACCCGCGAGGACGGCCCCCGGGTGATCGCGTACTTCTCGGCGGAGTTCGGTATCACCGGCGTGTTGCCGCAGTACTCCGGCGGCCTCGGCATCCTCGCCGGCGACCACCTCAAGGCCGCCAGCGACATGGGAGTGCCGATCGTCGCGGTGGGGCTGTTCTACCGCAACGGTTACTTCCGGCAGGCGTTGTCGCCGCAGGGCTGGCAGGAGGAGCGCTACCCGGTCAACGACCCCGACGGGCTGCCGCTGACCCTGCTGCGCGAGGACGACGGGACCGTCCCGCACGTCCAGGTCGGCCTGCCCGGTGGCAAGCACCTGACCGCTCGCATCTGGGTCGCCCAGGTCGGCCGGGTGCCGCTGCTGATGCTCGACTCCGACGCCTCGCTCAATGACGGTGTCGGTGCCGACGTGACCGACCGGCTGTACGGCGGTGGTGCCGAGCACCGGCTGCTGCAGGAGATGTTGCTCGGCATCGGCGGGGTGCGTGCCCTGCGTACGTATGCCCGGATCACCGGCACTGCGGCGCCCGAGGTCTATCACTGCAACGAGGGGCATGCCGGTTTCCTCGGGCTGGAGCGGATCCGCGAGCTCACCGAGGACGCCGGGCTGAGCTTCGACGCTGCCTTCGAGACGGTCCGCGCGGGCACCGTCTTCACCACCCACACGCCGGTCCCCGCGGGCATCGACCGGTTCCCCCGGACGCTCGTCGAGCAGCACTTCGGTGGCGACAACGCCTCTCCCGGGGTGCCGGTGGGGCGCATTCTCGCGCTGGGTGCCGAGAGCTATCCCGGTGGCGAGGGCGGCATGTTCAACATGGCCGTGATGGGCCTGCGACTGGCCCAGCGCGCGAACGGCGTGAGCCTGCTGCACGGCGAGGTCAGCCGCGGCATGTTCGCCGGGCTGTGGCCGGGCTTCGACCCCGCCGACGTTCCCATCAGCTCGATCACCAACGGCGTGCACGCCCCCACCTGGGTGGCTCCCGAGGTGCTCGCGCTGGCCCAGGGCGACGGCCCGGACGCCTTCGCCTCGGTGGACGACGTCGCCGGCGACGCCATCTGGGCGACCAAGCGTGTGTTGCGCTCCCGGCTCGTCGACGACGTGCGCAAGAGGCAGCGGGCCTCGATGCTGCACCGCGGCCACAGCCCGGCAGAGCTCGGCTGGGTCGACGCGCTCCTCGACCCCGACGTGCTCACGATCGGGTTCGCCCGTCGAGTGCCGTCGTACAAGCGGCTCACCTTGATGCTGCGCGACCCCAAGCGGCTGCGGGCTCTCCTCCTGGATCCCCAGCGCCCCGTCCAGCTGGTCATCGCCGGCAAGTCTCACCCCGCCGACGAGGGCGGCAAGCGACTGATCCAGGAGATCGTGCGCTTCGCTGACGACCCTGCGGTGCGCCACCGCATCGTGTTCCTGCCCGACTACGACATCACCATGGCTCAGCCGTTGTACCCCGGCTGCGACGTGTGGCTCAACAACCCCCTGCGCCCCTACGAGGCCTGCGGTACGTCGGGCATGAAGGCTGCGCTCAACGGCGGTCTCAACCTGTCGATTCTCGACGGGTGGTGGGACGAGTGGTTCGACGGCTCCAACGGTTGGGCGATCCCGTCGGCGGACGGCATCGACGACCCCGACCGGCGCGACGACATCGAGGCCACCGCGCTGTACGACCTGATCGAGCACCAGGTCGCTGCGCGCTTCTATGACCTCGACGCGGCCGGACTGCCCCAGCGTTGGTTGGAGATGATGCGCCACACCTGGAAGTCGCTCGGCCCGAAGGTGCTCGCCACCCGGATGGTGCGCGACTACGTCGTGGAGCTGTACGCCCCGGCCGCCCGCAAGGCCCGGGTGCTGCGCGGCGAGCCCGAGCGAGCCGCCCAGCTGGCGAGCTGGAAGGAGCAGGTCGCGGCGGGCTGGTCGCATGTGCGCGTCGAGCACGTCGAAGCCTCCGGTATCGGGGACGCACCCGAGGTCGGCTCGACGTTGTCAGTGTCGGTGTGGGTGGCCATCGGCGATCTCTCTACCGACGACGTCCAGGTCGAGGTCGTGTACGGCGCGGTGCGCGGCGACGACGCGCTCGAGCGCACCCAGTCGGCGGTTTTGTCCCATGCCGAGACCTATGAGGGCGGCCGGCACCGTTTCGCCGGCGAGGTCAAGCTGGACACGACCGGCGCCTTCGGCTACACCGTGCGGATGCTGCCCAGCCACGAGCTGCTCACCACCCCGGCCGAGCTGGGCCTCGTCGCCCTGCCCGATACCCCCGAGGAGACCCTCGGCTCGTCGGCCTAGGACAGCGCCACGGGCAGCAGCACCGTCACGGCCATCTCCGGCCCGTGCGGGCGGGACGGCCGGTCAGGCCGAGCGCATCAGCAGCAGGCACCGCCCGGGCACCTGCAGCTCGTGCTCGGCGTCGACATGGTTGCCGGCGGCTGCGCCGCTGGTGTCCACCACGACCTCCCACCGCTCCGGCCAGGGGTCGCCGGGCGTCACCAGCGTGGCCGGCTCGTACGACGAGTGCAGCCACATGACGAAGCAGCTGTCGTCGAGCGGCTCGCCGTTGAGCAGCATGCCGATCGTGTGCAGACCGGTGTCGAACCAGTCGGCACCGGTCATCTCGTGCCCGGCGGGGTGCAACCACACCAGGTCCCGGCGGCGCCCGTCGCCGACCGGGTGCCCCAGAAAGTAGTGCCGCGAGCGCAGCACCGGGTGCCGGCGCCGCAGCGCCAGCAGCTCGGTGGTCAACGCCGTCAGGTGCGACCAGCCCGGGTCCTCCGCCCAGTCGACCCAGGTCAGCTCGGAGTCGTGGCAGTAGGCGTTGTTGTTGCCCCGCTGCGTGCGCCCCCGCTCGTCCCCGGCGGTCAGCATCGGCACCCCGGTCGACAGCAGCAGGGTGGCGAGCAGGTTGGTGGACTGCCGTTGTCGCAGCGCCACCACGTCGGGGTCGTCGGTCTCACCTTCGACGCCGCAGTTCCAGGACCTGTTGTCGCCGTGCCCGTCCCGGTTGCGCTCGCGGTTGGCCTCGTTGTGCTTGCGCTCGTAGGTCACCAGGTCCCGCAGGGTGTAGCCGTCGTGGGCGGTGATGAAATTGACCGAGCTGAAGGGCAGCCGCCCGTCGTCGGCGTACAGGTCGCTGGAGCCTGACAACCGGTAGGCCAGGTCCCGGACCCCCCCGGAGCGGGCTCGCCAGAAGTCGCGCACGGTGTCGCGGAAGCGGTCGTTCCACTCGCACCATGGGGACGGATAGCGGCCCACCAGGTAGCCCTCGGGGGTGGCGTCCCATGGCTCGGCGACCAGCTTGACGTCGCGCAGCACCGGATCCTGGGCGATCGCGGTCAGCAACGGCGCATCCAGATCGACGCCCCGCCCCGTGCGCAGCAGCGCCGAGGCCAGGTCGAACCGGAAGCCGTCGACGTGCATCTCGCTCACCCAGTAGCGCAGTGAGTCCATCACCAGGCGCAACGCCATCGGGTGCGCCACCGCCACCGTGTTGCCGCAGCCGGTCACGTCCTCGTACCTGCCGCCCAGGTCCTGGCGGTAGTACGCCCCGTCGGCCAACCCGCGCAGCGACAGCGTCGGACCGCCCGCCCCACCCTCGGCGGTGTGGTTGTAGACGACGTCGAGCAGCACCTCGATGCCGGCCTCGTGCAGCTCCCTGACCATCGCCTTGAACTCGGTGACCTGACCGCCGCCGTCGCCGGCCGCGGCGTACGCCCCGTGCGGGGCGAAGAAGCCCAGCGTGTTGTAGCCCCAGTAGTTGACCAGCCCGCGCCTGCTGACGGCTGGTTCGGTCGTGGACTGGTGGACGGGCAGCAGCTCGACGGCAGTGACGCCGAGACGCAGGAGCTCGTCGATGACTGCGGGGTGCGCCAGCCCCGCGTAGGTGCCGCGCAGGTGCACCGGCACGTCGGGGTGGCGCATCGTCAGCCCCCGCACGTGTGCCTCGTAAACCACGGTGTCGCTCCACGGCCGGCGGGGATGGGCGTCATCGCCCCAGTCGAAGCCGTCGTCGACGACGATGGAGGAGTAGTCGGGGCCGCCGGCGGCGATCGCCTTCGCGTACGGGTCGACCAGCAGGCGGTGCGGGTCGAAGCGGCTGCCTGCGGCCGGGTCGTACGGCCCGTGGGCGCGCACCCCGTAGTGCTGGCCGACCCCCACCCCCGGCACCTCGCCGTGCCAGACGCCGAGGGTGCGCTCCGGCAGCGACAGGCGGGTCTCGCCGCCCCGGTCGAGCAGGCACACCTCGACGCGGGTTGCGTCCGGCGCCCACACCGCGAACGTGGTCGATCCGCCGTTCACGCTGGCCCCGAGCCGCTGATGCCTTCCGGGCAGCACAGTGGGTTGGGCAGCGGGGGAGGAGGCCACGGGCGGGTACACGGGGCCACATTCTGGCCGACTACGCTCGCCGCCGCCGGGGGGCCTCGACGACAGGAGACACTGATGGGCGAGTTCGTACGTCTCGAGGTGGCTGACGCGGTCGCCACCCTGCGCCTGGATCGACCCAAGATGAACGCCCTCGACGCCGCGATGCAGGACGAGATCCGCGCGGCCGCCATTGAGGCGGCCGAGCGCGACGACGTCCGGGCGGTCGTGGTCTACGGCGGCGAGCGGGCGTTCGCCGCGGGTGCTGACATCAAGGAGATGCAGGCCATGTCCTACTCCGACATGGTCGTGCGGTCCGGCGCGCTGCAGTCGTCGTTCACGGCGGTGGCCCAGATCCCCAAGCCGGTCGTCGCGGCCGTCACCGGTTATGCGCTCGGCGGCGGCCTCGAGCTGGCGCTGTGCGCTGACACCCGGGTGGTGGCCGACGACGCCAAGCTCGGGCAGCCCGAGATCCTGCTCGGGATCATCCCTGGCGCCGGAGGCACCCAGCGGCTGTCCCGCCTCGTCGGTCCGAGCCGCGCCAAGGACATCATCTTCACCGGCCGCTTCGTCGACGCCGACGAGGCGCTGGCGCTCGGGCTGGCCGACGCCGTGGTCCCGGCGGTCGACGTCTACGACACCGCGCACGCGTGGGCCAGCCAGTTCGCCGAGGGGCCGGCACTGGCGCTTCGTGCGGCCAAGGAGGCCATCGACCACGGCCTCGACGCCGACCTCGGCACCGGGCTCGAGATCGAGCGCCTGCAGTTCGCCGCGCTGTTCGGCACCGAGGACCGGGCCGCCGGGATGGCCTCCTTCGTTGAGAACGGGCCGGGCAAGGCACGCTTCCACGGCCGTTGACCGCCCTACCCTCGGCCAGCCGTGACCTTTTGACACGCTGGGTCGTTGGCCTTCCGTACGGACCAGTCCAGACACGTCTGGGCAGTGCAGAGGCGGCGAGCATGGCGACGATGGCAACTGGCCACGGCCGCTCGAGCCGTGCCCTGCTCGCTGCGGTCACGGTCATGTCCACGTCACTGTGCGCGGCCGTCATTGCCGTGGGTGCCGTGCTGGTGGCGGTCGGCCTGACCGCCGACCAGCCGGTCGCGAGCCTCGTCGCCGACCTGGCCAGGAGCCTGGCGGGGCCGCTCGACGGGTGGCTCACGGTCAGGACCGACGCCGGTGTGCCTGACGCTGAACGCATGGCGCTGGTCAACTGGGGTCTGGCTGCGCTGGGCTACCTCGTGGTGGGTCGTGCGGTCCAGCGCCTGCTCGGCGACTGACGCGACCCTGCCACCGCCCGCAGTCGTTACCGGCGGGTAATGTCGAGGCATGAAGATCGTCGTCTGTGTGAAGCATGTCCCCGACGCCACCGCGCAGCGCAGGTTCGACGCCGACCACACCGTCGACCGGGCGGGAGTCGACGGCCTGCTGTCCGAGCTCGACGAGTACGCGGTCGAAGAGGCACTGCAGATCGCTGCCGCCCACGACGGTGAGGTCGTCGTGCTCACCGTCGGTCCGGACCAGGCGGCCGATGCCGCGCGCAAGTCGCTGCAGATGGGTGCGGACTCGGCGGTGCACGTCGTGGACGAGCAGCTGCACGGGTCCGACGCCATCGCGACCTCGCTGGTGCTGGCCGAGGCGGTGCGCAAGATCGGGGACTACGACATTGTCGTGTGCGGGATGGCCTCGACCGACGGCGCGATGGGCGTCGTCCCCGCGATGCTGGCCGAGCGGTTGGGCGTCCCGCAGGTGACGTTCGCGGCCGAGGTGAGCGTCGACTCGGGTTCCGTCACCGCCCGCCGGGACGCCGATCTCGCGACCGAGACCATCGAGGCGTCGATGCCGCTGGTGTTGAGCGTCACCGACCAGATCAACGAGCCACGCTACCCCTCGTTCAAGGGAATCATGGGGGCGAAGAAGAAGCCGGTGCAGACCTGGTCGCTGGCTGACCTGGGGGTCGACGCCGACCAGGTCGGCCTTGCGGCCGCGTGGAGCGTCGTGCACTCGGTGGCGGCGAGGCCGCCGCGCAGCCAGGGTGTGGTCGTCACCGATGACGGTGCCGGCGGCCGGCAGCTGGCCGACTACCTCGCCGAGCAGAAGTTCATCTGACTGAGCCGTTCAGCAACCAGGGAGCACGAACACACATGAGCGAGATCCTCGTCCTCGTCGACCACGCGGACGGCGCGGTACGCAAGACCACCACCGAGCTGCTCACGATCGCCCGGAGCCTCGGTGAGCCGTCGGCGGTGTTCGTCGGGGCGGGCATCGACGCCGCTCGCGAGACGCTGGTGGCCTACGGCGCGGACACGATCTACCTGCTGGACTCCGCGGACCTCACCGACTACCTCGTAGTGCCCCAGGCCGAGGCGCTGGCCCAGCTGGTCGACCGCGCCGCGCCGGCTGCTGTCCTGGTCCCGTCGACCCCGGAGGCCCGCGAGGTCGCCGCGCGGGTCGCGGTGAAGACCGGGTCGGGGCTCATCACCGATGCCGTCGACGTACGGGCCGGGGCCGACGGTGGCCCGGTGACGACGCAGTCGGTCTTCGCCGGCGGCTATACGGTCGAGGCGTCGGTCACCCGCGGCACTCCCATCATCGTCGTCAAGCCCAACTCGGTCACCCCGGAGCAGTCGCCGGGCGCGGGTGTCGAGGAGACCGTCGAGGTGGCGGTGTCCGAGGCGGCACGCTCAGCTCGGGTGGTCAAGCGCGAGCCGCGTACCAAGTCGGGCCGCCCCGAGCTGACCGAAGCGGCGATCGTGGTGTCGGGCGGGCGGGGGACCGGCGGTGACTTCTCCGACGTCGAGGCGCTCGCCGACGCCCTCGGCGCGGCGGTCGGTGCCTCGCGCGCCGCGGTCGACTCCGGCTGGTACCCACACTCCTACCAGGTCGGCCAGACCGGGAAGACCGTCTCCCCCCAGCTGTACGTCGCGAGCGGCATCTCCGGCGCGATCCAGCACCGGGCCGGCATGCAGACCGCCAAGACGATCGTCGCGGTCAACAAGGACGCCGAGGCGCCGATCTTCGAGCTCGTCGACTTCGGGGTCGTCGGTGACCTCAAGCAGGTGCTGCCGCAGGCGACCGAGGAGATCATCAAGCGCAAGGGGTGAGGTCACCCGCTCGGCTCGAGCATCGAGTGCGCGTCAACAGCCACCGAGAGGCAGTGCAGTCGCCCCCGACACCGCACTCGTCCCGCTGTTGGGCGTTCCGCGCGCTGTCAGGCCCAGGTGACGTAGGTGACGACCTTGTTGCCGCCGCCGAGGCGCCGTACGTAGGTCGACTGCCCGGCCGCCTTGGAGCCGCTCACCCGCTCGCCCCAGCTGCTGGGGTCGTTGCCCGCAGCGCGACCCTTCGACGCAACCCGCGCACCGACGGTCGTGGTTGAGTCCAGGTGGGAGTAGATGCTCTGCAGCATGGAGTAGTCGTGCACATTGGGGTGCTGGTTGGGCACCGGGTTGTTGCTGTAGTCCATGCAGGTGCCCAGGTCGGCGTTGGTGAAGTTCTCGTCCTGGTGGTCCAGGCCGAGGGTGTGGCCGACCTCCTGGCAGCTCACCACGTTGCGCCAGGCCGGGGTGTTGTACTTCGCGGTGTTGAAGTAGGTGTCGTTGAGCTTCACCGTGCCCTGGGTGATGTGCTTACCGCCGGTGATGTTGATCGAGGCGATCCCGAGCCAGCCGGTGCCCCCGTAGGCGGCGTTGCAGACCTCGACCCGCCCAGCAGTCGGCCGGCACGAGCGCGGATTCGTGGAACCGGCAGCGATCGGGGTGTCCACGACCGTCGACTTGGTCCAGTCCGCCGACGTCGTCTTGAGGTAGGCATCCCACTTGGCATCGACGTTGTCGCCCAGCTTCACGCTGAACGGGTTGCTCGTACGAGCCCAGTGGTAGCCGTTCCACGAGTGGCTGGCCTGAGCGACGCCCGGGGTGAGGGCGGTGATGAAGGCCACGGCGGTGGCCACGGCGGCGAGCTTGGCACGCATGGTGCTCCTTGACGATGGGCAATGGTGTGCAACGACGTGCCGAGTGTCACTGCCTCGGCAACGATCCGCAAGGTCGAGCCCCGGTGCTGGCCTCCTGAGAAGGCCGGTCTCTCACCGATGGACCACTGCGTCATGGAGCGTGCCTTCCCGGTCCAGCCGGCACCGGTCGCATCACGGCGTATCGGGGCGGATCGGAGGGTCGTCGTCGGGTTGTCGCGGTTGTCGGTGCCAGGCGGTAGGATCGAACACATGTTCGAGGGGATGGTGGGTGCGTTGCCGTCGCCGGCGGCTGCCGGGCCGGATGCCGGGCCGGGTGTGGTGCCGGATGGGGGGGAGCGGATCACGGCGATCGTGGCCCGGGAGCGGCTGATCGCGCGGTTGCAGGCCGTGCAGGCGGAGCTTGCCGTTGCTCACGCCGCGGCGGCGGGCCGGTGGGGCGGCGGTGGTGGGGTGGCCGCGGAGGTGGCGTTGGCGCGGGGGGTGTCCCCGCTGGCCGCGCAGTTCCAGCTGCACACCGCGCAGGTGCTGGTCCAGGACCTGCCGGGGCTGTTCGACCTGCTGCACCGTGGGGAGATCTCCTGGGCGGCCGGCGCGGCGGTGGTCCGCGAGACCGGGGTGGTCGATGCGCCGCTGCGCCGCGAGATCGACCGCCGGCTGGCCGCCCAGGTCGAGAAGGGCGCCGCCCG
>JACCVL010000234.1 GCA_013698185.1 Nocardioidaceae bacterium | reverse complement strand
AGCACCGTCCGCATGCCCTCGTTGACGGCAAGCGGGACGTCCGACGTGGTGTCGGTCCCGCCGGCGATGCCGACCTCGATACGGCCCAAGGCGATCTTGTCCGCGACCGCGATGACCGCCTGCAGGCCGGTGTCACACGCCTGTTGCAGGTCGTGGGCAGGGGTCGTGGGTGCCAGCACCGAGCCCAGCACCGACTCGCGGGCGAGGTTGAAGTCCCGGCTGTGCTTGAGCACGGCACCGGCGACCACCTCACCGACCCGTTCGCCCGCCAAGGAGAAGCGCGCGGCCAGCCCGTCGATGGCCGCGGTCAGCATGTCGGCGTTGGACGCCTGTGCGTACTGGGCGTTGGACCGCGCGAACGGGATGCGGTTGCCGCCGACGACAGCGACCCGGCGTGTGCTCGGGAGACGGGCCATGGCTGGGTGAACCTCCGCTGGACGGGTGCGACGCGGGTCGGGTGCGACCGGCCTGGCACCGAAGTTACTCGTCGGTTAGGTTCGACCGCGAGACGGCTGTCGTCACAGATGGGACACACCCCCAGTGAATGATCGCTACCTGAGTGTGGTGCGCACCCCGGTCGGGAAGATCCTGGCCAGGGGCCTCGGGCTGCCGGTCCCGCCGCGACTGGACAGATGGGTCCCGGGCAGCCGGGTGGTCGACGGGGCCGTCGTGCTCGGCAGCGCCCCGGCCGGCAGGTTGGCCGCTGCCGTCGAGCGACAGCTGGAGGCGCTCGCCGTGATGACTGTCGCCCCGACCGGGCTCGGCGCGGACGAGCAGGCAGCAGCGCTGGTCTTCGACGCGAGCGGCATCGACGCCGTTGAGAGCCTGTCCGCCCTGCGGGACTTCTTCAACCCGTTGCTGCGCAGGCTCGGCCGGTGCGGCCGGGTCCTGGTGCTCGGCACCCCACCGGACGCGGGCGCGGAGCCGGCCGCGGCAGTGGCGCAGCGCGGACTCGAAGGCTTCACCCGCTCGCTGGCCAAGGAGGTGCGAGCAGGTGCCACCGTCCAGCTCGTGCTGGTGTCCCCGGGTGCCGAGGACCGACTCGCGTCGACCCTGGCGTTCCTGCTGTCACCACGATCTGCCTTCGTCTCCGGCCAGGTGGTGCGGGTCGGGACCGGCGGGATGACCGGCCTGGCAGCCCCGTACGACGTCGAGCAGCCGCTCGGGGGCCGGGTGGCTCTGGTCACGGGGGCAGCTCAAGGGATCGGAGCAGCGATCTCCCGGGTACTGCACCGCGACGGCGCCACCGTCGTGGGCCTGGACGTGGCCGCGCGGGCCTCCGCCCTGCGCGCGTTGACCGACGAGTTCGACGGCGACGCGCTCGCCTTGGACGTGACCGCACCCGACGCCCCGCAACGGATTGCCCGGCACCTGATCGACCACCACGGCGGGGTCGACGTCGTCGTGCACAACGCCGGCGTCACCCGCGACAAGCGGCTCGTCAACATGAGCTCCCACGGCTGGGACCATGTCCTCGACGTCAACCTGGCGGCGCCGCTGCGGATCACCGAACACCTGCTCGACCAACGGGTGGTCCACGCCGGCGGCGCAGTGGTCGGCATCGCCTCCGTCGCCGGTATTGCCGGCAACGACGGGCAGACGAACTACGCCACGTCCAAGGCCGGGATCATCGGACTCGTGGCCGCACTCGCCCCGGGGGCCGCAGACCAGGCAGTGAGCGTCAACGCCGTCGCGCCCGGCTTCATCGAGACCCAGATGACTGCGGCGATCCCCCTCGTGATCCGCGAGGCCGGCCGCCGGATGAGCTCGCTGGCCCAAGGGGGGCTCCCGGTCGACGTGGCAGAGGCGGTCGCGTGGTACGCCGCGCCCGGTTCCAACGCGGTGACCGGCACCGTCCTGCGTGTGTGCGGACAGAGCCTGCTGGGTGCGTGACACCGCGATGAGCGAGGTCCGGATCTTCACCGCCGCCCCAGCGATGGCGCCGCTGTACGCCCGGGCAGTACGTGGCTCGCTGCCGGGTCGACGCCGCGAGGTGCCCGCGGCCGGTCAAGCGGGCGACCTCGAGGTCCGCCGCGTGGGCGTCACCACCGACATCGACCACCTCGCGGCGTACGCGCGGCTCACGGGTGGCGGGCTGGACGGGCGGCTGCCCGGCCTCTATCCGCACCTCGCTGCGTTCGCGCCCCAGCTGGCCCTCATGACCGACGCCCGTTTCGGCTTCGCGGTGCTGGGCCTGGTGCACGTGGGCACCACCGTGACGGTGCACCGCTTGCTGTCACGTGCCGATGCCTACGACGTGGTGGTGCGCACCGGCCGCACGCGCCCGCACCGGCACGGACGGCTGGTCGACCTGGAGACCAGCGTGACGATCGCCGGCCAGACCGCCTGGGAGGAGACCACGACCCTGCTCTCGCGTGCTGCTGGCGGCGATCCCCGGGCGGTCGACACCTCCCCGCTGGCGGCGCTGGCGGCGCCTGCCGGGCAGACCCGGTGGGCGGTGCCGGCACACACCGGCCGCGCCTACGCCCGGCTCTCCGGCGACCGCAACCCGATCCATCTCAGTCGGCTGACCGCGAACGCCTTCGGCTTCCCGCGGGCGATCGCCCACGGGATGTGGACGGCGGCACGGGTGCTCGCGGCCGTCGAACCGGACGTACCGGCGCCATACCGCTACGACGTGGCCTTCCGCAGTCCGCTGCTGCTGCCAGCGGAGGTGCGCTTCGGCACCCGGACCGACCCCGATGCCGGCCTCCTCCTCGGCGTCGTGTCGGCTGACGGCGTTCGCCAGCATCTCGTGGCCCGGGTGCAGCCGCTGGGCTAGCGGCTCAGCGGCG
>JACCVL010000190.1 GCA_013698185.1 Nocardioidaceae bacterium | reverse complement strand
GACCTTCGGGTTCCATCCGGTGGGGGTGTGGTGCGACAACACCACCGAGTTCCTCGCCGCGAAGCTGCGCACCGGCAACGCCGGGTCGAACACCGCGGCTGACCACATCGAGGTGCTGAGCGAGGCGATCTCTCAGGTCCCCGCCGGCCACCGCAAGCGGCTGCTGATCCGCTGCGATGGCGCCGGGGCCTCCCACGACCTGCTGGACTGGCTGACCGCACAGGGCAAGGTCCGCGGTCGCAGTGTGGACTACAGCGTGGGGTTCGCGGTCACCGAGAAGATCCGCGAGGCCATCGCGCTCGTGCCGACGAGCCTGTGGACCCCAGCGGTCGACGCCGACGGCGGCATCCGCGCCGGCGGTGACGTGGCCGAGCTGACCGGTCTGCTGGACCTGAGCAGGTGGCCGACCGGGATGCGGGTCATCGCCCGCCGCGAACGCCCCCATCCCGGCGCCCAGCTCTCGCTGTTCGAGGAGGCCGACGGCTGGCGCTACCAGGCCTTCGTCACCAACACGAGCACCGGACAGGTGCCGTTCCTCGAAGCACGCCACCGTGCCCACGCCCGAGTCGAGGACCGGATCCGGCACGCCAAGGACACCGGCCTGGGCCGCTTCCCCTCCCGCGAGTTCGCCATCAACCAGACCTGGCTGATGCTCACGACCATCGCTGCGGACCTGACCGCCTGGACCAGGCTGCTCGCCTTCACCGGCGAGGCAGCCGTCCTGGCCGCCAGCGAGCCCAAGGCGCTGCGCTACCGGTTCCTCCACGTCCCAGCCCGGCTGGTCCACAGTGGCCGGCGGCGACGGTTGAGGATCCCCGAGACCTGGCCCTGGGTAACCGCGATCGTCGCGGTCTTCGCCAACATCGCCGCCATCCCCGAACCCGCCTGACCACCGATGTCGGCCCACCACCCGAGGAACCCGGAGAACCGCAGCCCGGCAGCGCCAGCCGGCGCTTCGACGACCTCAAGACCCGCGAATCCAGCCGAACCCAGGATCAAGCCGACGACTCACCGACCCCTCGGCCCTCATGAAAGACCGGGGCTAGCACTCGGAGCCTCCGCCAACGCCGCGTCCACGTTGAGCAAGGCCATCGACGAGGTCTCCGCCCTCGTCACCGAGACGCGGGCGCTCTTTCAACCTGCCCCCCTAGTTGCGCCAGACGCGGCCGAAAGCGCCCTCGGGGAGCGCCTCGGCAACTGGCGTGAACTCCTCAGGTCGCAACGGCCGGTCTGACACGATGGCATCGATGAGCTCGCAGCCGACCGCGCGACACCTCCTGCGCGCCAAGGATCTTGCGGACGCACGCTTTGCCGAGCCACTCACCGTGGCCGATCTCGCCGCGTCAGCCCGCCTCTCGCCCGCGCACTTCAGTCTGGCGTTCCGCCGCGCGTTCGGCGAGACCCCACATGCCTACCTGCTGACCCGACGCCTGGAGCGAGCCGCCGCGATGTTGCGCATGACCGACCGAACTGTTGCCGACATCTGCACCGCTGTCGGTCTGTCCAGCGTCGGATCGTTCACCACGACGTTCACCCGGGTGTACGGAAAGTCACCCACGGCCTATCGGGCCGGCTTGCCTCCGCCATCCGCCTACGCCGTCGTCCCAGCCTGTATCGAGCGCGCCTACGGCCGACCACACAACCGCACGTTTCGAGAAGACACCGTGCGGGCTGATCCCTAACGTCGTGGGCATCGTTACGGCAACCGAGGAGGCGACGATGTACCGGATCGGCAACGTGCAGGTGTGGGTGCACGACCAGGACGAGGCACTGGACTTCTACACGACGAAACTCGGCATGGAGGTCCGTTCGGACGTCACCATGCCGGAACTGGGCGACTTCCGCTGGCTGACAGTGGGGCCAGCGGGTCAGGACGACTTCGCGATCGTCCTGATGGCAGTCCCCGGGGCGCCGGTGTTCGACGCCGAGACCGCCGAGCAGATCCGAACCTTGCTTGCCAAGGGCGGGACCGGCACCGTCTTCCTCGTCACCGACGACTGCCAACAGGCATACAAGGACCTGGTCTCGCGAGGCGTCGAGTTCCAGGAGACACCAGAGGAGCGTCCGTACGG
>JACCVL010000094.1 GCA_013698185.1 Nocardioidaceae bacterium | reverse complement strand
CCCGACGTGACGGTGACAACTCGCGCGGCGAGGGGGCGCGGCAGTCAGACCGGCCGGCGGGACTGCACGATGCGAAAGCGGCTGGCGACGAAGGCGGCGTCGGTGTACGAGGCGGTCGCCGCCGGGTTGCCCCCCGTGCCGTGGAAGTCGCTGAACGCCGCGGACTGGTTGACGAAAACCCCGCCGGTGAGGTTCTCACTGAGCGCGACGCCCGCGTCCAGGGCGGCTGCACGCGCGTCGGCGAGCACCTCGGCGGAGGTCGCATGGACCGCTGCGGTCATGGCGCCCGCCGTCAGCGACGTGCGGACGAAGGCCGCGAGCGAGTCGGCCGTCGACGGTGTCGCGATCAGGTACGACACCGGGCCGAAGCACTCCTGCCCGTAGACCTCGACATCACCGATCGACAGGCCGAGCAGCAGCGGCGTACGCACCCGCGCCTGCGGCCACACCGGGTGTGCTACCGCGGTGGAGTCCACCAGCACGCGACCACGGGGCAATGCCGCCTCCAGCCGGGCCAGCACATCGTCGGACACGACGGCGCCGAGCACCTCGACGGCCCGCTTGTCCTCGCCGAGCAGACCGTGCAGCGCGGTGCCGATGCCGGCGGCGACGTCGTCGAAGGACTTGTGCCCCTCGTCGGTCTGGATCCCGGTCTCGGGCACATACAGGTTCTGCGGCGCGGTGCACATCTGCCCGGTGTAGAGCGCCAGCGAGAAGGCAAGGTTGCTGCACATGCCCGCGAAGTCCGACGTCGAGTCGATCACCACGGTGTTGACCCCGGACTTCTCGGTGCTGACCACCGCTTGGGTGGCGTGCTGCTCGAGCCACGTCCCGAACGCGCTGGACCCCGTGAAGTCGACCAGCCGCACCTCCGGCCGCACCGCCAGGTCGGCGGCCAGCCGGTCCCCGTCGGCCTCCGCGGCCAAGGTCACGAGGTCGGCGTCGAAGCCCGCCTCGGCCAGCACCTCCCGGCACGCCTCGACCGTCATCGCCAGCGGCAGCACCGCCCGGGGATGGGGTTTGACGACCACCGGGTTGCCGCACACCAGCGACGCGAACAGTCCCGGCCACGAGTTCCAGGTGGGGAACGTGTTGCAGCCGACCACCAGCGCGACCCCCCGTGGCACCGGGGTGAACGTCTTGGCCATGCGCAGCGGCTCGCCCCGGCCGGGCTTCTCCCACACCGCGGTCGCCGGGTGCCGGGTCATCTCGTCGAAGCCGTAGGCCAGCGCCTCCAGCGCCCGGTCCAGCGCATGCGCGCCGCCAGCCTGGAAGGCCATCACGAAGGCCTGCCCGCTGGTGTGCTGCACGGCGTGCGCGAGCTCGAACACCCGCGCATGCAGCCGCGCCAGCACCTCCTGGCACACCGCGACCCGCACCTGTGGCCCGGCGTCACGCCATTCGCGCATTCCCCGCTGGGCTGCCTCCAACAGTTCGTCGAGCCCGATGGCCGACAGCCGCGGATAGCTGATGCCCAGCTCGAGCCCGTACGGCGACCGCTCGCTCAGCACGCTGCCGGAGGCGCCAGGCGTCTGGCCGGGCCAGGGCGCGCCGAGCCGGGCCCGGAACGCGGCCTCGCCGTCGGCGGCGGCGCTCTCGCCGTACACCCGCGGGCTCGGTGACTCCGGATAGGCCGACCAGTGGTTGCGCTGGTGGATCGCCGCGAGCGCCCGCTCGAGGGTCTCGCGGTGCCGCTGGACGAAGCCGCCGGTGACATCGTGGTCGTGGGCCATGGGAACGAGCCTCCACTGGTGTGACAGCGAGCCGGGCGCAGGACGCAACCGTGTCAGGATGCGGCCGTGCGACTGCGAACCTACGACCCTGCCGACGCCGACCTCGTCATCGCCCTCAATCAGGGCGCGCTCGACGCGGTGACCCCCCTCGACCGCACCGGTCTCGACCGACTCGTGGACCAGGCCGAGGAGGTGGCGATCGTGGAGACCGACGGCTCTGAGGGCTGCAGCACGGTGGCCGGGTTCGCTGTCGTTCTCGCCCCGGGAAGGGCTTACGCGAGCCGGAACTACGCCTGGTTCGGCGAGCGCTACCGCGACTTCCACTACCTGGACCGGATCGTGGTGGCGCCGGCTCATCGCCGCCGCGGGGTCGGCACGCTGCTCTACCAGCACCTCGAGGAGGCGGCACAGCTCGCCGGCCGGCTGACCTGCGAGGTCTACAGCGAGCCCCCCAACGTGGGATCGCTGGCGTTCCACGCCGCTCGCGGATACCTCGATGTGGGGCGGCTCGAACAGCTCGGCGGCAAGGTCTGCACGATGTTCGCCAAGGAGCTCAGTCCGGCTCGGTGACCGGGCGTACGACCCCGCGCCGCAGCGCCGCGTACGATTCGGGGTCGGTCTGGTGCAGCCGGCGCCGGGTGTGGCGTCGCAGCCGCCAGATCTGCAGGCAGCCGAGCGTCCACGGCACCAGCTGCACCGCCATCGCCCACCGGAAGTCACCGGCGGCGTAGTCGGTGGAGCCGCCCGGCGTCAGCAGGTCGAGCGCCAGCCCGATGGACACGACCGTCAGCAGCGAGGCGACGAAGCCGCCGACGTTGACGATGCCGATGGCGCTCCCGAGCCGAGCTGCCGGGTTGAAGGTGCGGGCGAGGTCGAAGCCGACCAGCGATCCCGGACCCCCGACGCCGAGCACCACCATCAGCAGCATCAGCACCGGCAGCGGCGCCGGTCCCGGCCACAGCAGCACCAGCGCCCAGGCACCGACGATCAGCGCGACCAGCGACAGCACCAGCGTCGAGCGGTGGAACGGGCGCCGTGTCACCTGTCCGGCCACGACCGGCCCGAGCGCGACCCCGGAGAGGGTCATCGCCGTGAGCAGGGCCCCCGCGGTGGTGTCGCTCACCTCGTGCACGGTGACCAGGAACGGGAAGCCCCACAACAGCGCCATCACCGTGGCGGAGAACTGGGCGGTGAAGTGCATCCACAGTCCGAGCCGGGTGCCCGGCTCCTGCCACGCCAGCCTGACCCCGGCGACCACGTCGCGGGCCGATGCCGCCTTGCGTGCGACGACGGTGCCGGGAGGTGCGTCGCGGACGACCACCAGCAGCACGACGGCGAGTACGACGCCGGCCATTGCCGACGCAAGGTAGGTGGGGGTCCAGCCGTACGCACCGAGCGCCTTGGACAGCGGGATCGCCGAGGCCACCGCCCCGAGCTGGCCGAGCATGCCGGTGAGCTGGGTGACCACCGGGACCCGTCTGGCAGGGAACCACAGCGCCACGACACGCAGCGCGCTGACGAACACCATCGCGTCGCCGGCGCCGAGGATGACCCGCAGGACCAGCCCGAGCGGGTACGACGTCGCGAAGGCGAAGCCGGACTGGGCCAGCGTCATCAACGCCAGGCCGGTCAGCAGCAGCCGCCGCGAGCCGAAGCGGTCCAGCAGGGCCCCGACGGGCACCTGCATCGCGGCGTACACCAGCAGCTGCACCATGACGAACGTCGACAGCTGCCCGGCCGACACCCCGTAGCGCTCGGCGGCGAGGATCCCGGCGACGCCGAGCGACGAGCGGTGGAAGACCGCCAGCAGATAGATCGACAGCACCGCGGCCCAGACACCCCAGGCCCGCGGCGGCACCGGACCGTTCGAGGGATCGTCTGGGGGCGTGGGCACGGTCACCCACGCTAACCCCGGTTAGTGCAGCAGGGCCTGCGCCGGGTCGTTGACGAGACGGGCCACGTCGGCGAGGAAGCGGCTGCCCTGGGCACCGTCGACCACGCGATGGTCGAAGCTCAGCGCCAAGGTCGTGACCCAGCGGGGCCGGATCTTGTTGCCCACCACCCAGGGCCTGCGGGTGATGGCGCCCAGGGCGAGGATCCCGGTCTCGCCCGGGTTGAGGATCGGCGTCCCGGCGTCCACCCCGAAGACGCCCACGTTGGTGATCGTGAACGTCCCCCCGGCCATCTGTTCGGGCTGCGTACGGCCCTCACGCGCCGTCTCGCTCAGCGCACCCAGCGCCCAGGCGAGCTCGGGCAAGGTCATCTGGTCGGCGCCCTTGACGTTGGGCACGACCAGGCCACGCGGGGTGGCCGCGGCGATGCCGAGGTTGACGTCGTGCTTGAGCACGATCTCCTGCGCGGCGTCGTCCCAGCTCGCATTGACCTCGGGCGTGCGTCGCACCGCCAGGCAGACCGCCTTGGCAACCACCAGCAGGGGCGACACCTTGACGTCGGCAAACTCGCGGTCACCCTTCAGCCGCTCGACCAGCCGCATCGTCCGGGTGGCGTCGATCGTGACCCACTCGGTGACGTGGGGGGCGGTGAACGCGCTGGCGACCATGGCCTGAGCCGTCATCTTGCGCACACCCTTGACGGGTACGCGCGTCTCGCCGGACGAAGCCGTACGGGCCGGCCGGCCGTCGCCCGCGTGCGCCTCGACGTCGGCGCGGGTCACGATCCCGCCGGCGCCGCTGGCCCGTACGGACCCGAGGTCGACGCCGAGGTCCTTGGCCAGCTTGCGTATGGGCGGCTTGGCGAGCGGGGCACCGACCGGTGAGCGGCGTGCGGACACGTGGCCCACCTGCGGCATCGCCGGCTCGGCCTGCTCCAGGTCCAGCTCGGGGCGGGGTGGGTCCGCGGCGGTCGAGAACGCCGCCTGCAGCCCGCGCTGGGCGGTCGCGGGCGAGACGCCCGTGGGCACGGCGGCGGCCTTGCGCGGTCGTCGCTTGGCCTCGGTGGACTTGGGGCCGTATCCGACCAGCACCGACGTGCGCCCACCCGGTGCCGGGCCACCGATGAGGCCCGGCTCGACCGCACCCTCCTCGGGCGGTGTCTCGACGGGGCTGTCAGTGGGGCTGTCGGCGAGTCCGTCCGAGACGGTGATGATCGGCGTGCCGACCAGCACCGTCTCGCCCTCGCCCACCAGCAGGTCGGTCACCGTGCCCGCGTACGGCGACGGCAGCTCGACCAGGGACTTGGCGGTCTCGATCTCGACCACGATGTCGTTGACCTTGACGGTGTCGCCCGGCTTGACCCGCCAGGTGATGATCTCCGCCTCGGTCAGTCCCTCACCGACGTCGGGGAGCCTGAACTGCTTGGGGCTACTCATCGGGGTCTCCGTCCGCCTCAGGGGATCAGTAGGCCAGCGCGCGGTCGACGGCGTCGAGCACCCGGTCGAGGTCGGGAAGGTACTCCTCCTCCATGCGCGAGGGCGGGTACGGGGTGTCGAAGCCGCCCACCCGCAGCACCGGCGCCTCCAGCGCGTAGAAGGCGGCCTCGCTGATCCGGGCAGCCAGCTCGGCGCCCATGCCCAGATTGACCACCGCCTCGTGCACGACGACCACTCGGCCGGTCTTGCGCACCGAGGCGAGCACCGGGTCCATGTCGAGCGGCGAGAGTGTGCGCAGGTCGACGACCTCGACGCTCGTGCGTTCCTCGCCCGCGGCGATCGCCGCCTCCAGGGCGGTCTTGACCATCGGCCCGTACGCCAGCACGGTCACGTCTGTGCCCTCGCGGACGACCCGCGAGCTGTGCAGCGGCGCCGGGGCGGCGGACTCGTCGACGTCCGCCTTCTCCCAGTAGCGGCGTTTGGGCTCGAGGAACACCACCGGGTCGTCCGAGGCGATGGCCTGCTGGACCATCCAGTAGGCGTCGGCGGGATTCGCGCAGGCGACGACCTTGAGCCCGGCGGTGTGGGCGAACTGTGCCTCCGGGCTCTCACTGTGATGCTCGACTGCTCCGATGCCGCCGCCGAACGGGATCCGGATCACGATCGGCATTGCCAGCTTGCCCAGACTGCGAAAGTGCATCTTCGCGACCTGGCTGACGATCTGGTCGTACGCGGGGTAGACGAAGCCGTCGAACTGGATCTCGCACACCGGCCGATAGCCGCGCAGGGCAAGGCCGACCGCGGTGCCGAGGATCCCGGACTCCGCGAGCGGAGTGTCGATGACCCGGTCCTCGCCGAAGTCCTTCTGCAGCCCGTCGGTGACCCGGAAGACACCGCCGAGCTTGCCGACGTCCTCGCCCATGATGAGCACCTTGGGGTCGGCCTCCAT
>JACCVL010000173.1 GCA_013698185.1 Nocardioidaceae bacterium | reverse complement strand
GCCGCTGCCTGCGCGATGCCAGACACCCCGAACGGCAGCGCGACCTTCCGCACGGCGGTTGCGACCGCTGTCGGCGCGACGGCAAAGCCGACCCGGAGACCGGCCAGACCGTACGCCTTGGAGAAGGTGCGCAGCACCGCGACGTTGTCGCGGACCCGGTAGGCCGCGAGGGCGTCGGCAGCCGCCGGGTCGCGGACGAACTCGACGTACGCCTCGTCGACGACCACCAGCACGTCGGAGGGCACCCGGTCGAGGAACTCGTCGAGCTCGTCGGCGCGCACCACGGGGCCGGTCGGGTTGTTGGGCGTGCAGACCATGACGATGCGGGTGCGGTCGGTGATCGCCGCCGCCATCGCCCCCAGGTCGTGGCGCGCTCCGTCGCCGAGTGGCACCGCGACCGACCGGGCGCCGCTGGCGGCGATCGCGATCGGATAGGCCTCGAAGGACCGCCAGGCGTGCACGACCTCGTCACTGGGCTCGCAGAGGGCCTGGACCAGGTGGTAGAGCAGTGCGACCGACCCGGTGCCCGCGGCCAGGTCGGCGACCGGCAGACCGAACCGCTGGCTGATCGCCGCGTACAGCGCCGAGCAGCCCATGTCGGGGTAGCGGTTGACCAGGCCACCCTCGGCGTCGATGACCGCGCGGACACTCGGCAGCGGCGCGAACGGCGTCTCGTTGCTCGACAGCTTGTAGCTGACGACGCCTTCGCGCGGCTCGGGCGGCCGACCCGGGGTGTAGGCGGGGATGGCAGACAGCGACGCGCGCACCCGTGGACCGCTCATGGCGGGCACCCTAGCCAGCCAGTGGCATGGTTAGGTTCTGCCGGTGTCCGCTGACCATCGTTCGACCGCGTACGCCATGGTGGTCACCGCTGCGCTCTGCTTCACCGTCAACGCCGGGGTGTCCCGGGTCGTGCTGCGTGCGGGGGTCGACCCGGCGACGCTCACCACCTTGCGGGTCACCGGCGCGGTGCTGGTGCTGGGGTTGTGGGCCGCCCTGCTGCGGCCGCAAGCGCTTCGACCACCCCGCGCCCGGCAGCTGTGGCTCGTCGCCGCCATGGGTGTGGTCGGCGTCGCGGGCCTGCAGTGGACCTACTTCGTCGCGATCGACCGGTTGCCGGTGGGTCTGGCGCTGCTGCTGGAGCACACCGCCCCGGTGCTGGTGGCGTTGTACGTCCGGGTGGTCCGGCGCGAGGCCGTCCGGTCTCGCGCCTGGGCCGCCCTCGGCCTCGCGCTGCTGGGGCTGGCAGGAGTCGCGCAGGTCTGGCAGGGCTTCGAGCTGGACGGGCTCGGCGTCCTGGCCGGGTTCGGGGCGGCGGTCTGCTTCGCGACCTACTTCCTGCTGGGGGAGAGCGGGGTCAGCGACGAGGACCCGCTCGCCGTCGTGCTGTGGTCGTTCGTCGTCGCCGCCGTCGCGATGAACGTCGTCAGTCCGCTGACCGCGCTCGACACCGACCTGCTCACCGCCGAGACGACCCTGCTCGGCGCCCTGTCGGGCTTCTCGGCTCCGGTGTGGGCATTGCTGGTCTGGGTGATCTCGCTGGGGACGGTGGTTCCGTTCGCCCTCGAGCTCTTTGCGCTCCAGACACTGCCGGCAACGGCGGTGGTCGTCGTCGCGATGCTCGAGCCGGTGGGGGTCACCCTGCTGGGCTGGGCGTGGTTCGGCGAGGCGCTGACACCCGTGCAACAGCTGGGTGCCACCGCGGTGATCATCGGCATCGTGCTGGCGCAGACCGCGCGGCGCCTGCCGGTGGCTCCGCCGCCGCCACTGGGTTAGGTCAGCTGGGCACGACCAGCAGTCCACCTGGCACCGAGGGCAGGTCGCGGCCGACGACGATGTCGAGCGGGTTGGTGAGACAGCGCACCGAACCGCCGCCCTTGTGCAGCTCGGCGACGTCCACCAGCACCACCTCGAAGCCCCACGACTCCAGCCGGGCCCGCACCCGGTCGGGGCAGGCCGGCATCACGACCGTCCGACCGATGACGACGGAGTTGGCGCACATCGTCAACGCCTCGGCCTCGGTGAGCACGAGCGGATCGGGCACGAGGTCGAGAACCGCGCGGGCGCCGGCGGAGTCGAAGGCGCCGGGACACACCATCGCCCGGGTCGAGTCGAGCGGGCAGAAGGCGAGGTCGAGGTGGTACATCGCGGGGTGCACGATCTTGAGCGCACGCACGCGCACCCCGAGCTCGACGGCGAGCGCCTTAAGCCCCAGCTCATCACTGCGCGGGCCGTAGCCGGCCACCAGCGCGTCGCCGAAGGGAAACACGTCACCGGCCTCGAGGTGCCCGCCAACGCCGTCCCGGCCCACCCAGCTGGCCGCGAAGCCAAGGCTCGCAAACCACGGTGCGGCCGACAGCTGCTCCATCCGACGCTGGTGGTGACGCATGTGCGACATCACCACCCTGCCCTGCCCTGCGACGGTGACCGCCAAGCCGAGGTTCATCGCATAGACCATGTCCGGTGCGTCCGGTCGCTGCGCAAGCACCTCGACGGTGGCACCGAGCCGCTCCAGGGTGGCGACCATGGTCTCCCACTGCTGGCGGCTGCGGACCGAGTCGGGCTGCACATCCAGGTGCATGTACGGGTTGATCGAGTAGGCAACCCGGAAGTGGTCGGGCCGTACGGCCCCGTAGTGACGTCCCCACTGCAGCTGCTGGCCCGCCACCGTGCGCCTCCTCATGATTCCAGCATGTTGCCGGGTTGTCCGACAATCTGACTGTGGGACCATGATGCCTGACAACGGCGCCGCGGACAACTGGCTCGCTACGACCGGCAGGGGACCTGCTCGTGTACGACTCGCTCACGTTGGAACACTCCTCGACCGTCGAGCGCGCGGCCGACGAGCTGCGCCGCGCCATGTTCGCCGGCGAGCTCGAGCCCGCCACCCCGTTGCGCGAGGTCGGGCTTGCTGAGTCGCTGGGCGTCGCCCGCAGCACGGTGCGCGAGGCGCTCGGGCTGCTCATCGCCGAGGGCCTGGTCATCCGGGTGCCCAACCGGGGCGTCGCCGTCGCCGACCTCGACCCTGAGGCGCTCGCAGACGTGTTCCGGGCCCGCACCGTCCTGGAGGAGGCGGGCGTGCGCGCGTGGCCCGATGCGGCCGAGGACCTGCGGGCGGCGCTGCGCGACAGTGTCGAGGCCTACGCCCTGCTCGCCGACCAGGGCGCCGAGCCGCAGCAGCTGACCCGCGCCCACATCGATGTCCACCGAGCACTCGCCGCGCTCACCAGCAGCGAGCGCCTGCTCGGGCTGGTCGATGCGCTGCACGGCGAGATCCGGCTGACGCTGGCACACGTCGACCGGGTGCGCGCCAACGCACACGAGCAGGTTGCTGCCCATCGTGACCTCATGCAGCTGCTCGAGCAGGGCCGCACCGAGGATGTCGTACGGTCGCTGCGCGAGCATCTCGGCGGGGCGCAGGCCTCGCTCGACGCGGCGCTGCACCACTGACACCATGGTGAGCGTGCAACGCGTGCTGATCACCATCATCGCCAACGCGGTCGCGCTCGCGGTTGCCGCGGTGCTGTTCGACGGCATCCGCGTGGGCAGCGCGAGCACCGGCACCGGTGAGCAGGTCAGCACCGTGCTGCTGGTCGGCATCGTGCTGGGCATCGTCAACGCCATCGTCTCGCCGGTGGTCAAGCTGCTGGCGCTTCCGCTGATCATCCTGACGCTCGGGCTCTTCCTGCTGCTGGTCAACGCCGCGATGCTGTGGCTCACCACCCAGCTCGCCGAAGCCTTCGAGCTGCAGTTCGTGGTCGACGGCTTCTGGACGTATGTCGGCGGCGCGCTGGTCATCGCGATCGTGGGGATGGCCGTCAACGCCATTCTCGATGACTGACCGATCGCACCCGGTGCGCTCGGTCGCGCTGGTGTGCCTGGGCAACATCTGCCGCTCACCGACGGCTGCGGTGGTTCTCGAGCACCAGCTCGCCGGCGCGGGGATCGCCGGCACCGTCACGGTGGCCTCGGCCGGCACCGGCGACTGGCACCTGGGTGCACCCATGGACGAGCGGGCGGCGGCCGCGCTGCGCGCCGCGGGTTACGACCCCAGCGGCCACCTCGCCCAACAGGTGGATGCCACCTGGTTCGCCTCCCACGACCTGCTGCTCGCCATGGATGCGAGCAACCTCGCCGACCTCCATGCGCTGGCCCCCGACGAGGCGGCTCGCTCGCGGGTGGCGCTCTACCGCTCGTACGACCCGGCGAGCGGGCCGGACGGAACCGACGTGCCGGACCCGTGGTTCGGTGGCCCCGAAGGCTTCGACGAGGTGCTGGCGATCGTGGAGCGCACCTCGGCTGAGCTAGTACGGGCGCTCACGACCCGCTGATCGGCGCCGCAGCGTACGGTGCTCGTCATGGCGCGGATGGGCACGGTCGCGGCTCGGGCCGAACAGCTGCTCGGCCGGGCGGTGGTCGCGACGGTCGCGGTGCCGGGCGGTGACATCTGCACGGCCACCAAGGCTCGGCTCTCGGACGGCTCGAGCGTGCTGGTCAAGACGCGACCGCACCCACCAGCCGGGTTCTTCGCCGCGGAGGCCGACGGCCTGCGGTGGCTCGCCGACGCAGCACCCGCCGGGGGGGTCGCGGTGCCCGAGGTACGGGCCGTTGCCGCGGACTGCTTGATCATCTCCTGGATCGAACCGGGCCGGCCGTCCGCCGAGGCCGCGGAGCGACTGGGTCGCGAGCTGGCTGCCACGCACGCGGCCGGCGCGGAGACCTTCGGCCGTCCCGACGGCGGCACGACCTGGATCGGCACGGCACCGCTGCCGCAACAACCGGCTGACGCCTGGCCGGAGTTCTGGGCCACGGCGCGGGTCGAGCCCTACCTGCGGATGGCTCGGGACAGGGCTGCACTGGCTGAGCAAGACGCCGCGGCCGTGGACCAGGTGCTGTCCTGCACCGCCGAGCTGGCCGGCCCGCCCGAGCCGCCGGCCCGGGTGCACGGCGACCTGTGGTCGGGCAACGTGGTGTGGTCGGCCCAGGCCCACGCCACCGTCGTCGACCCCGCCGCGCACGGCGGTCACCGCGAGACCGACCTGGCCATGCTCGCCCTGTTCGGCCTACCCCAGCTCGACCGCGTCCTCGGCGCGTACACCGAGGCCAGCCCGCTCGCCGACGGCTGGCAGCAGCGCGTGGCCCTGCACCAGTTGCACCCGCTGCTCGTGCACGCCGCGATGTTCGGGGGCTCGTACGGTGCCCGCGCCGGAGCGGCCGCCCGAGCCGCGCTGCAACCCGACCGCACCTGAGCGACCGGCACCGTTCCTCAGCCAGGTCTCAGTCCGGGCTGAGAGGCTAGGCCGATGCGCATCCTCGTGGTCGACGACGACCGAGCGGTCCGTGACTCGTTGCGTCGCTCGCTGCAGTTCAATGGTTACGAGGTCGAGACCGCCGCCGATGGTGCCGAGGCGCTCGCCCGGGTGCCGGCCGTCCGACCCGACGCGATCATCATGGACGTGATGATGCCCCGCCTCGACGGGCTCGAGGCGACCCGCGCGTTGCGCTCTGCCGGCAACGAGCTGCCGATCCTCGTGCTCACCGCGCGAGACGCCATCGGGGACCGGGTCGACGGTCTCGACGCCGGTGCCGACGACTACCTCACGAAGCCGTTCGCGCTCGACGAGCTGCTCGCCCGGCTGCGTGCCCTGCTCCGCCGGGCGGCCCGAAACGTCGCCGACGACGAGGGCGACACCGTGCTGGCCTTCAGCGACCTCAGCCTCGACGTGGCCACCCGCGACGTCCGCCGCGGCGACCGGCCGCTGACGCTCACCCGTACCGAGTGGACGCTGCTCGAGCTGTTCCTGCGCCGGCCCCGACGGGTGCTCGAGCGGGCGTTCATCCTCGAGGAGGTCTGGGGGTACGACTTCCCGACGACCGCCAACTCCCTCGAGGTCTACGTTGGCTACCTGCGGCGCAAGACCGAGGCGGAGGAGGAGGTGCGACTCCTGCACACCGTGCGGGGCGTCGGGTACGTGCTGCGCGAGAATGCACCGTGACACGGCCCTCCGTGAC
>JACCVL010000169.1 GCA_013698185.1 Nocardioidaceae bacterium | reverse complement strand
GCTGGGACCAGGCGTACGCCGCGTCGCGTCGGGGCACCTGGCTGCACGAGCGGGTGCACGGCGCCAACCTGGGGGTGCGGGCCGACGCCTACTGCCGCGCCGGAGGGTTCGACGACGTGGCGGCGCACGAGGATGTGCGACTGGTCCGACGGCTCCAGGCGGCCGGTTGCCCGGTGGCCTGGCCGGAGCGTCCCGTGGTCAGCACGTCGGGACGACTGCGCGGACGGGCGGCCCATGGGGTTGCGGCCGACCTCCGCCGGCTCGCCTGAGCCCCGCGCTGGGGCTAGTGGCTGCTCGCGGCGCGCTTGGCGGCGGACTTCTCCGAGGTGGCCGACCCGGTCGACAGCGCGCCGCTGTAGTTCTCCAGGTGCGCACGCACGAACCAGTGGAAGAGCTCGAGCTGCTTGATCTGACCGATCAGCATGTCCTCGCTCACCGGGTCGAGCTCGGCGGCGGCCTCCTGCGACTTGCGGTGGTCCTCGAGCAGCCCGACGTACACCACGTCGAGAGCGCCAAGGTGCTCGTCGGTGCTGCCGCGGGTGAGGCTGTAGTCCTCCCACGTCCGATTCGCGACGATCGAGCCGGGCGTGCCGAGCGGGGCCGCGCCCAGGGTGGCGATGCGCTCGGCGGTCTCGTCCACCATGTCGCGTACCTCGACCACGTGCGGGTCGATCATCTCGTGCACGCCGATGAAGTGCGGCCCGACGACGTTCCAGTGCACGTGCTTGAGGGTCAGAGCGAGGTCGTTGAGGGCATTGAG
Source organism: Nocardioidaceae bacterium (assembly GCA_013698185.1). Classification (GTDB taxonomy): domain Bacteria; phylum Actinomycetota; class Actinomycetes; order Propionibacteriales; family Nocardioidaceae; genus JACCVL01. Next base: position 4,192 of record JACCVL010000169.1, on the reverse strand, counting down.
CCGGGCCTGCAGGATCTCGGCCATCTGGTGGCCGTCCTCGTGGGTCAGCCCCGGTGTGGTGTACGAGCCCACGCGCGGGCGGTCGGTCACGGACGTGCTGTCTGATTTAGTGCGAGCCATGGTCCGAACCTAACGCGCTGCGCGGCGGTTGCAACCTCACGATCACGCCCGCACCAAGGTGGCCACGAACACGGCACGGGAATGCGTGTCGGCGACGAGGTCGATCGTCAGCCGGACCGGCAGCTCGCTGCCGTCGCGTCGGCGGGCGCAGACGCCGGCTTCACCCGCTTCCTGGTCCTGCCGGCCGGGGCCCATAATCGTCGATCGTTCTCCCTCCCGCCAGGTGGATAACCGCCTGATGGGCACGTCGGCCACCCTCCTGGCACCATCGCGGCATGACATCCGACAGCTCAGCCCCCTCGTTCTCCGACGTCAGCATCACCGACGTGCCCTCACGTCAGCGATTCGAGGCGCGAACGCCCGACGGCGAGGTCGTTGGTTTCGCCGCGTACCAGCGCAGCGGTGGGCTGGTGACGATGACTCTCACCGAGGTGGACGCCGCCCACGAAGGCAGCGGGGTGGGGGGAAAGCTGGCGCGGGTCGCCCTCGACCAGGTCCGACGCGAGGGCCTCGCCGTGGACCCGCAGTGCCCGTTCATCGCCTCGTGGATCGAGCGACACGAGGACTACCAGGACGTGCTCGCCCGGACCTGACCTGTCGCGGCTCCGCGCTCACGCGGCGGAAATATCTCACCGGGGCGGTCGTTGAGTGGGGTGACAGCCCAATGACCTGGAGGACTGAATGCCCACGCTCACCGTCAACTCGACCGGCAGCACTCCCGTCGACATCCACTTCGACGACCAGGGGGCGGGCGCGCCGGTCGTGCTCATCCATGGCTGGCCGTTGTCCAGCCGCTCGTGGGAGGCCCAGGTGCCCGCACTGGTCAGCGCCGGATACCGGGTGATCACCTATGACCGCCGCGGCTTCGGCGACTCCGCACAGCCGTGGGACGGTTACGACTACGACACATTCGCCGCCGACCTGTATGCGCTCATCGAGCACCTCGACTTGAGCGGCGTGACTCTGGTCGGTTTCTCGATGGGCGGCGGGGAGGTCGTGCGCTACCTGTCCACGTATGGCACCGACCGGGTAGCCAAGGCGGTGCTCGCGGCGGCCGTCCCGCCGTACCTGTACCAGAGCGACGACAACCCCGAGGGCGGTCTGGACGACGCCACCATCGAGCAGTTCGAGAACGGGGTCAAGACCGACCGGCTCGCCTTCCTCGACCAGTTCACCACCACGTTCTTCGCCGCCGGCGACCGCTCCGACCTGGTCAGCGAGCCGCAGCGGCTGTACGCCCGCGACATCGCGGCGTTCGCCTCGCCCAAGGCCACGCTGGACTGCATCGCGGCCTTCGGCCGGACCGACTTCCGCGACGACCTGGCCACGGTCACGGTGCCGACGCTGGTGATCCACGGTGACTCCGATGGCATCGTGCCGTTCGAGGTCAGCGGTCAGCGGTCGGCCACGGCCATCGCCGGCAGCCAGCTTGTCGTGGTGGAGGGCGCGCCCCACGGGCTCAACGTCACCCACGCCGGGGCGTTCAACGCAGCGCTGCTGGAGTTCCTCGCCGCCTGATCGGTGTGATCAGCCCAGCCCAGGCCCGCCTCGCGATCAGCGGGGCGGGCCTGCTGCATGACACCCACGATCATGCATTGCCGTCGTCTGGGCTGTCGGGATGCATGAACGTCGGTGGGCGGGGCGTCGCGACAAACCAGACAGACGGTTCGTACGGGGCGCGACCCGTTCAACGCGACACGCCGTGCTCGCCGTGCCCGGCACCTAGCGCTGCGGCCGGGTCAGGCCGCTGACCTGCACGTTTGCCGACCGGACGTCAACTGTCGGTGCCGTCGTCGATTCTGGACTCGTGCGGCCATTGCGTGGAGGCATTCTGCGGTCTACGGTTACTACATCTAGTAGTTACACCACTGTGAGTTCCCCACAGGTTGTGTCACAGGCCAAGGCGGGTTACCCACAGCACGGTCGGCCCATCCACAAGATGGTCCACAGCGTGGTCCCCAGCAGGACGGCGCCCAGCAGGCGTCCAGGCGTAGGAGAGGAGGGCCCCGATGCACTGTCCGTACTGCCGCAACACCGATACCCGGGTCCTCGACTCGCGCGTCGCCGAGGACGGCGGCGCAATCCGCCGGCGGCGGGCCTGCCAGCGGTGCGACCGGCGGTTCACCACGGTGGAACACATCCAGCTCACGGTGGTGAAGAGGTCGGGAGCGACCGAGGCGTTCAACCGCGACAAGGTCGTGTCCGGTGTGCGCAAGGCGTGCAAGGGCCGCCCGGTCAGCGACGACGAGCTGGCGATGCTCGGGCAGGCCGTCGAGGACGCGTTGCGTGGTGCGGGCTCCGCGGAGATCCCCGCCGACGAGGTCGGACTGGCGGTGCTCGAGCCGTTGCGGGTGCTCGACCAGGTGGCGTACCTGCGCTTCGCCAGTGTCTACAAGAGCTTCTCCTCCGTCGACGACTTCGCCGACGAGGTTGCCGCGTTGATGGCCGAGCGTGCGGCGCTCGACCCCGACGTGACCCCGGCTGCCGAGCCCGCCGAGGCCGACAGCCCCTAGAGCGCCACCGGCGGCGCGCGCAGGGGAAGGCCCGCGTCGCCGGTGGCAACCACCCGTCACCGCCTCCACCACAGTCGAAGGGGACATCGCATGACCGACGCCGATCACTCCACGGGCACCTCCACCTCCACCGGCGCGCGCAAGGGCCTCACCGTCGAGCGGCTCTACACCACCGCCGGCGTGCACCCGTACGACGAGGTGACCTGGGAGCGGCGCGATGTCGTGCAGACCAACTGGAAGACCGGCGAGCACGTCTTCGAGCAGCGCGGCGTGGAGTTCCCCGACTTCTGGAGCGTCAACGCCTCCACGATCGTCACCAGCAAGTACTTCCGCGGCGCCGTGGGCTCGGCCGAGCGTGAGTCCAGCCTGCGCCAGCTCATCGACCGGGTCGTGCTGACCTACGTCAAGGCGGGCCGCGACAACGGGTACTTCGCGACCCCCGCCGACGCCGACGTGTTCGAGCACGAGCTGACGTGGATGCTGGTGCACCAGGTGTTCAGCTTCAACTCGCCGGTGTGGTTCAACGTGGGGACGACGAGCCCCCAGCAGGTGTCGGCGTGCTTCATCCTCGCCGTCGACGACAACATGAACTCGATCCTCAACTGGTACCGGGAGGAGGGTCTGATCTTCAAGGGCGGGTCCGGCTCGGGGTTGAACATCAGTCGCATCCGCTCGTCGAAGGAGCTGCTGCGCTCGTCGGGTGGGACGGCCAGCGGGCCGGTCAGCTTCATGCGCGGAGCAGATGCCAGTGCCGGGACGATCAAGTCCGGTGGCGCCACCCGGCGCGCGGCGAAGATGGTCGTGCTCGACGTCGATCACCCCGACATCGCCGAGTTCGTCGCGACCAAGGCGCGCGAGGAGGACAAGATCCGCGTCCTGCGCGACGCCGGCTTCGACATGGACCTCGGCGGGACCGACATCGTGTCCGTGCAGTATCAGAACGCCAACAACTCCGTGCGCGTCACCGACGAGTTCATGCAGGCCGTCGAGGACGGCACCGAGTTCGGTCTGCGCGGCCGCATGACCGGCGAGGTCATCGAGACCATTGACGCCAAGGGGCTGTGGGACGACATCGCCAAGGCAGCCTGGGAGTGCGCCGACCCCGGTGTGCAGTACGACTCGACGATCAACGACTGGCACACCACGCCGGAGTCCGGGCGGATCTCGGCGAGCAACCCCTGCTCGGAGTACATGCACCTGGACAACTCCAGCTGCAACCTGGCCAGCCTCAACCTGCTGACCTTCCTCACCGACGACGGTTCGTTCGACGCGGTGCGGTTCGCCAAGGCCGTCGAGATCGTCATCACCGCGATGGACATCTCCATCTGCTTCGCCGACTTCCCGACCGAGGCGATCGGCGAGACCACCCGGGCATACCGCCAGCTCGGCATCGGCTACGCCAACCTCGGCGCGCTGCTGATGGCCAGCGGCCTGGCGTACGACTCCGAGGGCGGCCGCGCGCTGGCTGCGTCGATCACGAGCCTGATGACAGGCACGGCGTACAAGCGCTCGGCCGAGCTCGCCGGCGTCGTCGGGCCGTACGACGGCTACGCCCGCAA
>JACCVL010000165.1 GCA_013698185.1 Nocardioidaceae bacterium | reverse complement strand
AGCAGCACCCAGCGGGTCTGGGGTACGAGCCCGGCCAGCACCAGCAGCGAGACCAGGTGCAGCCCCACGAACAGCATCCGGGTGCCCGGCTCACCGAGCCGCACCGCAAGGGTCCGCTTACCCGCAGATCGGTCGGTCGGTTGGTCGCGCAGGTTGTTGGCCACCAGGATGGCGCAGGCCAGCGCACCCACGCCGACGGCGGCGAGGACGCTGACACCGGTGACCGTGCCGGCCTGGACGTACGTCGTGCCGCAGACAGCGACCAGGCCGAAGAAGACGAACACGAACAGCTCGCCGAGCCCCAGATAACCGTACGGGCGGGCCGTGCCGGTGTAACCCCAGGCCGCGGCGATCGCCGCGACCCCGACGAGCAGCAGCCACCAGCTGGTGATGGCGGCGAGGACGGCACCCGACACGGCCGCCACCGCCAGCGCGGCGAATGCGGCGTTGCGCACCGCGCTGGGCGTCGCCGCACCCGAGCCGACCAGCCGCACCGGTCCGACCCGGTGGTCATCGGTGCCGCGGATGCCATCGGAGTAGTCGTTGGCGTAGTTGACACCCACCTGCAGCGACAGCGACACCACCAGGGCGAGCAGGGCCGGGCCGAGGGCGAAGGCGGCGGTGAAGGCGGCCGCGCCGCTACCGGCGAGCACCGGTGCGACCGCGGCGGGCAGGGTGCGGGGGCGGGCGCCCTCAATCCACTGCGCGAGGTCGGCCACGCCCAGCATCCAACCAGCCGATGCGTAGCCTGGGGCGTCGTGACCCTGCGTCCCGTGGGCGGCCCGCCGCGTGAGTTGCTCGGCGAGCTGCGCCGCTGGTGGCAGGCGCCCGACGGCCCGCTGGTGGTGCGTACGTCCGGCAGCACAGGCCGCTCTCGCGGTGTTCGGCTGTCGCACCGGGCCCTGCTGGCATCGGCGACAGCCACCCAGGAGCGCCTGGACGGCCCGGCGGCGTGGGTGCTGGCCCTGCCGACCGAGTTCGTCGCCGGGCTGCAGGTGCTGGTGCGCTCGGTCCTTGCCGGGACCGAGCCGGTGCTGCTCGACGACCACGGCGGTGACTGGGCCACGGCCCTGGCGGCCGCCGAGCGTTCGGCCGACGCCGCCGGGCTGACCCGGCGGTGCACGGCGTTGGTACCCACCCAGCTGCACCGGTTGGCCACCAGCAACCGGCTCGGCGAGCTCGCAGGCTTCGATGCCGTGCTGCTCGGCGGCGCCGCCGCCGCCCCCCAGCTGGTGCGGGCCGCCCAGGACGCGGGGGTGCGGGTGCTGCAGACGTACGGCATGGCCGAGACCTGCGGCGGCTGCGTGTACGACGGCTACCCCCTCGACGGCGTCACCGTGCAGGTCGACGACTCCGGCCGGGTGCACCTCGCGGGCCCGGTGCTCTTCGACGGCTACGCCGACGACCCGGTGACCACCGCGGTCGTGCGCGACGACGGCTGGCTGCGCACCGGTGACCTCGGGCGTATCGACGATGACGGCCGGTTGCTGGTGCTCGGCCGCGCCGACGACATGGTCGTCAGTGGCGGCGTCAACGTCTGGCTGCCGACCGTGGAGTCCGCCCTGCGCACCCACGCCGAGGTCGAGGATGGTGCCGCGGTGGGGGTGGAGGACCGCGAGTGGGGGGTGGTCGTGGTCGCGGTCGTCCGCCCGGTCGACGGGTCCACGCCACCGAGCCTGCGCGACCTGCGCGACCATGTGTCGGCGGGGCTGCCGCGCACCTGGGCGCCGCGCGCCATCGTCTGCGTCGACCGGCTGCCTCTGCTCGCCAACGGCAAGGTCGACCGCGCCGCCGTGCAGCTGCTCGCCGGGCGCGCTGTCGATACCTCCACCTAACCTGTGGTCGTGGACCCGCCCGGCGTGCCAGCGACGGGACCGGCGACGGACCCGGCCGTCTACGCGGTGCCGCTCCGCACGCGCTTTCGCGGGGCGAGCGTGCGCGAGGGCATGGTGTGGCGGGGTGCGTCGGGCTGGGCCGAGTTCGCCCCGTTCGCCGACTACGACGCCGCCGCGTCCGTTGCCTGGTGGCGGGCTGCGGTCGAGGCGGCCGACGTCGGGTGGCCGGCGCCGGTGCGGGACTCGGTCCCGGTCAACTGCATCGTGCCCGCCGTCGCGCCCGACCGCGCCAGCGCGCTGGTTCTGTCCGGGCACGGCTGCCGCACCGCCAAGGTCAAGGTCGCCGAGCGCGGCCAGAGCCTTACCGACGACCTGGCTCGGGTGGAGGCGGTGCGGGCCGCGCTTGGTCCCGGCGGACGGGTGCGCATCGACGCCAACGGCGCCTGGGGCGTCGACGAGGCGGTGACGGCCCTGCGCGAGCTCGACCGGGCCGCCGGTGGCCTGGAGTACGTCGAGCAGCCGTGCGCCTCGGTCGAGGACCTGGCTCGGCTGCGCCGGCGCACCCACGTGCTCGTGGCCGCGGACGAGTCGATCCGGCGCAGCGATGACCCGTACCGGGTGCGGGCACTGGACGCCGCTGACGTCGTGGTGCTCAAGGTGGCCCCGCTCGGCGGCGTACGTGCCTGCCTAGAGCTCGCCGCCCGCATCGACCTGCCGGTCGTCGTCTCGTCGGCACTGGAGACCTCGGTCGGGCTCGCAGCCGGGCTGGCGCTCGCGGCGGCACTGCCGGACCTCCCGTACGCCTGCGGGCTCGGCACCGCGACGCTGCTGAGCCGCGACCTCACCGCTGCCCCGCTGGTTCCGGTGGACGGCAGGCTGGCCGTACGCACCGTCGAGGTCGACACCGACCTGCTCGCCGCCGCGCGGGCCGGCGGGCCGGTCGCCGAGCGGTGGACCAGGCGGCTGGCTGCTGTCCGTGCCCTCGCCGCCACCGACACCGTGCCACCGGCACGGCAGGATCAGGGCCCATGAACGCCTCGACCCGGCTCGCGCGGCTCGTTGTCGACGAGCTCGTACGCAACGGCGTGCGCGATGCGGTGCTGGCCCCGGGGTCGCGTTCGGCCGCACTCGCGCTGGCTCTGCATGCCGCTGACGCCGCCGGGAGACTGCGGCTGCACGTGCGCATCGACGAACGCAGTGCGGGCTTCCTGGCACTCGGGCTGGCCCGCGGTGCACACCGCCCGGTGCCCGTGGTCACCACGTCGGGCTCGGCGGTGGCGCACCTGCATCCGGCCGTTCTGGAGGCGCACCACAGCGGGGTGCCGCTGATCGTCGTGTCCGCCGACCGGCCCGCGCAGCTGCGCGGCAGCGGTGCCAACCAGACCACCGACCAGGTGCGCCTCTTCGGGTCCGTGCTGCGGTGGAGCG
>JACCVL010000138.1 GCA_013698185.1 Nocardioidaceae bacterium | reverse complement strand
CCACCGGACAGCCGGTACCCGCGGTCCCCCACGACGGTGTCCAGTCCGTCGGGCAGTGACTCCACCAGCGCGCCGATCTGAGCGGCCCGCAGCGCCGCCCAGATCTCCTCGTCGGAGGCCTCCGGCCGAGCGTAGCGCAGGTTGACGGCGATCGTGTCGTGGAAGAGGTGGGCGTCTTGGGTGACGTGGCCCACGACGTCACGCAGGGACTCCTGCGACACCTCGCGCACATCGACTCCGGCGACTCGCACCGTGCCGCGGTCGACGTCGTAGAGCCGGTTCACCAGCTGGGTGATGGTGGTCTTGCCGGCGCCGGACGGGCCGACCAGGGCCACCAGCTGTCCCGGGCGGACCTCGAGGCTGACGTCATCAAGGACGTTGCCCGAGCTGCGTGCCTCGGTGCGCGCCACCGACTCGAGGCTGGCGAGGCTCACCTCGTCGGCGCTCGGGTAGTGGAAGCTCACGTGGTCGAGCTCGATGCCCGCCGCGCCCGGCGGCAAGGTGCGGGCGTCGTCACGGTCGCGGATCGCCGGCTCCAGGTCGAGCACCTCGAAGACCCGCTCGAAGCTGACCAGGGCCGTCATCACGTCCACCCGGACGTTGGACAACGCGGTCAAGGGGCCGTAGAGCCGGCTCATCAGGGCCGCCAGCGCGAGCAGGGTGCCGACGCTGAGCGACCCGGAGATCGCGAACAGCCCGCCGATGCCGTACACGAGCGCCGTCGCGAGCGCCGCCACCAAGGTGAGCGCGGAGAAGAACACCCGGCTGCTCATCGCGATCCGGACGCCGAGGTCACGCACCCCCTCGGCGCGGGCGGCGAAGACGGCCTGCTCCTCGTCGTTGCGGCCGAACAGCTTGACCAGCAAGGCACCGCCGACGCCGAAGCGCTCGGTCATGCCGGTGCCGAGGTCGGCGTTCAGCTCCATCTGCTCGCGGGTCAGGCCGGCCAGCCGCCGCCCGACCCACTTGGCGGGCAGCAGGAACAGCGGCAGCAAAGACAGCGCCACCAGGGTGATGAGTGGCGACAGCACGGTCATCGTGCCGACCACCATCACGAGGCTCACGACGTTGGCGACCACCCCCGAGAGGGTGGACGTGAAGGCCCGCTGGGCGCCGATGACGTCGTTGTTGAGCCGCGACACCAGCGCACCGGTCTGGGTGCGGGTGAAGAACGCGATCGGCATCCGCTGCACGTGACTGTAGACACGGATGCGGAGGTCGTAGATCAGGCCCTCGCCGATACGGGCGGAGTACCACCGCTGCGCGAGGGTGAGTGCGGCCTCGCCGAAGGCGATGGCGGCGATGATCAGGGCGATGATGACGACCAGCCTCCGGTCGCCCGTGAGCACACCATCGTCGATGATCCGCTGGAACAGCAGCGGTGTCGCGACGACCAGCAACGAGTCGACGACCACCAGTGCGAGGAAGAGCCAGATCTGTCTCCGGTACGGCTTGGCGAACGCCACGATGCGCCGCACCGTCGAGCGCGACACCGACCGCGCCTGGGACGGGTCGGCCGCAAAGGACCTCAGGGTCATCGCCCTCGTCGCTCCCGGCATCATCGCCTGGCGTCAACGTCTGCGCGCAACCGCTTGTTCCGCAGCCCCCGGCCGAGGATCATGCATTCGTGCTGCCCGGGCGCCGCCAACGCATGATCGCCCGTCGGACCGAGCGTGGACCTAGAGCTCGGGCGGATCCTCCAGGTACGGCTCGAGCTCGGTGGCCGCGGCGCCGAACACCCAGCTCAGCAGCAGCACGTCGTCGACGTAGCCGCCCGGACGGAAGTCCGGTACGAGGTCAACCGGCGTGACCAGATAGTCCAAGGCGGCGACGACCAGCCGCTCGCGAGCGGCGCTGCCGGGGGTGGCCGTCGCCTCGGCCAGCGCCTCGGTGTCGGTCTCGAGCCGGTCCGCCCGGGCGGCCAGGAAGCGAACGGCTGCCGCCACCCGGTCCGCGATGGTCGACAGCGGGGGGTTCGCGTAGTCGAGCCCCTCGACCACCCCGACCAGCGCCCGCAGGGCCGCCGCGTCGTCGACGACCGAGCCGGCACGTTCTCGGGACTGGATGAAGGCGGGGCTGTGCAACACCTTGGTGATGGTCGACTTGGGGATGCGGAACAGCGGCTTCCAGCTCTGCTCGTTCACCTGTTACTCCCTCCGGCCTCGCCGCCCAAGGGGTGCAGCGGTCGCCGCGACTATGCCAGCCGGTGCCGATGCCCGCTAGAGATCGCCGAGACTGCCCCGTCGCCGGGTCAGCGGGTGAAGGCGGCAGCGACATCGCGCAGGCGCGAGGCCTGCACCGTCCGCTCGGCCTGACGTTGCTCGTCGTACGACCGGTCTGCCGCGTCCAGCAGCAGCTGCTTGGTGGCAGCCACCGCGCCGTGCAGTGGCGCGGTCAGCGCCGCCACCAAGTCGCTCACGGACTCAGCGAGTCGCTGGGTCGGCACGACCACCGTGGCGATGCCGAGGTCACGGGCCTCGGCGGCCTGGACGAAGCGCCCGGTGGCGCAGATCTCAAGGGCGCGGGAGTAGCCCACCGCGTCCACGAGGGGCTTGGTGCCACCGAGGTCAGGGACGATGCCCAGCGAGGTCTCCCGCATGGCGAACTGGACGTCGTCGGCAACCACCCGCACGTCGCAGGCGAGCGCCAGCTGGAAGCCGGCCCCGATCGCGTGACCCTGCACCGCCGCCACCGACACGACGTCGGGCCGCCGGAGCCAGCTGAAGCCGGCCTGGAAGCCCGCCAGCGTCTCGTCCAGCTCGGCGTCGGCCAACCCGGCGAGCTCGACGAGAGACGACTCGCCCGCGACGCCATCCGGGGCGAACATGGCTCGGTCGAGCCCGGCGGAGAACGCGGCCCCGTCTGCGCGCACGACGACGACCCGGATGTCGGCGGTCAGCGCCGCGCCGATCGCAGCCAGCGCCCGCCAGGTCGCCGGGGTCTGCGCGTTGCGTACCTCCGGCCGGGCGAGGCTCACGGTCACGACCTCGCCGGCCACCTCGATCCGCAGGCCGGCTTCGGCGAGCGACTGCGCGTCGGGATAGGTCGTCATGCTGGCGACCCTAGGCCAGGGCCACCAGGTCGGCGTAGTCCTCGTTCCACAGGTCCTCGGTGCCGTCGGGCAGGATCAGCACCCGGTCCGGGTGCAGCGCCTGCACGGCGCCCTCGTCGTGGGTGACCAGCACGATGCCGCCCTCATAGGCTCGGATCGCCGCCAGCACCTCCTCGCGCGAGGCGGGGTCGAGGTTGTTGGTGGGCTCGTCCAGCAGCAGCACGTTGGCGCTGGAGACGACCAGCGCCGCCAGGGCCAGGCGGGTCTTCTCACCGCCCGACAGCACCGCGGCCGACTTGTGCGCGTCGTCGCCGGAGAACAGGAAAGACCCCAGCGCACTGCGGGCCTCGACATCGGTGAGCTGCGGGGCGGACCCGTGCAGGTTCTCCAGCACGGTGCGCGAGGTGTCCAGCGTCTCGTGCTCCTGGGCGTAGTAGCCGAGCTTGAGCCCGTGCCCGGGCACCACCGTGCCGGTGTCCGGGGCGTCGATGCCCGCCAGCACCCGCAGCAGGGTCGTCTTGCCCGCGCCGTTGAGCCCGAGCACCACCACCCGCGAGCCGCGGTCGATGGCGAGATCGACGTCTGTGAAGACCTCCAGCGAGCCGTACGAGCGCGACAGCCCCTCCGCGCGGAGGGGAGTGCGCCCGCACTTGGCCGGCGCCGGGAAGCGGATGCGGGCCACCTTGTCCGATCGCCGCTCGGCCTCCAGCCCGGCCATCAACCGCTCGGCGCGCTTGGCCATGTTCTGTGCGGCCACCGCCTTGGTCGCCTTGGCCCGCATCTTGTCGGCCTGCGCCAGCAGGGCGTCGGCCTTGCGCTCGGCGTTGTTGCGCTCGCGGTGCCGGCGCCGCTCGTCGGTCTCGCGCTGCTCCAGGTAGGCCTTCCAGCCCATCGCGTACACGTCCAGCGCGGCGCGGTTCGCGTCGAGGTGGAACACCTTCGTGACGGTCTGCTCCAACAGCGCCGCGTCGTGGCTGATCACCACCAGCCCACCCCGGTGCACCTTCAAGTAGTCACGCAGCCAGCCCACCGAGTCGGCGTCGAGGTGGTTGGTCGGCTCGTCGAGCAGCAGCGTCTCGGCACCCGAGAACAGGATGCGGGCCAGCTCGACGCGCCGGCGCTGGCCGCCGGACAGCGTGCGCAGCGGCTGGCCGAGCACCCGGTCGGGCAGTCCCAGGCTGGCTGCGATCTGGGCCGCCTCGGCGTCCGCGGCGTAGCCGCCGCCGGCGTGCAGCTCGGCGTCCGCAGTGGCGTAGCGGTGCATCGCCCGTTCGCTGCGGCCGGTGTCGCTGCTGGCCATCTCGTGCTCGGCGGTGCGCAGCCGGCGTACGACGTCGTCCAGGCCCCGGGCGGACAGGATGCGCTCCTGCGCGGACATGTCCAGGTTGCCGGTACGGGGGTCCTGCGGGAGGTAGCCGACCGAGCCGCTGCGGGTGACCCGGCCCGAGGCGGGCTGGCCCTCACCGGCCAGGATGCGGGTCAGCGTCGTCTTCCCCGCGCCGTTGCGGCCCACCAGGCCCACCCGGTCGCCCGGGCCGACCCGGAACGAGGCGTCGTCGAGCAGCAGGCTGGCGCCGGCGCGCACCTGCAGCGACTGAGCGGTGAGCATGATGGATTCCCTCCGGGGTCGGGACGGCGGGCTGGCAGCGCCAGCTGAGTGTGCGGCTACTCCGCGTCGACCGACATGAGCGCCAGTCTACGGGGGGCCGGCGCCCCCGGCCGCACAGTTGTCACCGCCATACCGGGTTCTCACGCTGCGTGCCGGTGACCACGTGGGGCGCGGTGGTGTCAGGCCGCCGGCTCGTCGTGCACCTGCACCCGGACCGCGCAGGCCGCGCGCGCGGCGACGTCCAGCACCGCGCGTCGGGGGTCGGGCACGTCC
>JACCVL010000129.1 GCA_013698185.1 Nocardioidaceae bacterium | reverse complement strand
GTCTCGGACCCGGCCTGGCTCGGTGACGAGACCTTGGATCCGACGAGGTCACTGCTGTCGGAGCGCTGGCCCGGCACCCTCGCCGAGCGGGTCCGGGTGCCCCGGCGCAACGTCGTCGCCAAGCCTGCCGACCTGTCACTCGAGGAGGCCGCGTGCCTGCCCACCGCGTGGCTCACCGCGTACCGGATGCTGTTCGTGCAGTCGGGCCTGCGTCCCGGCGACAGCGTGCTCGTGCAAGGTGCCGGGGGCGGCGTGGCGACGGCCGTGATCGTGCTCGCCCGAGCCGCCGGCATGCGGGTGTTCGCCACCAGCCGCGACGAGACCAAGCGCGCCCGGGCCGAGGAGATCGGCGCCCACGGGGCCTTGCCGACAGGGGCGCGCTTGGCGCAGCGGGTGGACGCGGTCATCGAGACGGTGGGCGCGGCAACCTGGTCGCACTCGATCAAGTCGTTGCGGCCGGGCGGCACCTTGGTGATCGCCGGCGCCACCTCGGGCTTCACCCCCGAGGTCGGTGAGCTGAACCGGATCTTCTTCCTCCAGCTGCGGGTGCAGGGCTCGACGATGGGTACGCGCGACGAGCTGGGCCGGCTGGCAGAGTTCATGGCCGTGACCGGGGTGCGGCCGCTAATCGACCGATCGCTGCCGCTGGACCAGGCCAAAGACGCCTTCGCAGCCCTGAACTCCGGCGAGGTTTTCGGCAAGGTCGTCCTCACCCCCTAGCCTCCCGCCCTTTGCGACGATCCGCGGATTCTGGTCGCACCATCCGCGCATTCTGGTCGCACCGTCCGCGGATTCTGGTCGCCAATGACCGGCCATCCGTGATCGGCTGGAGCGATGGTCCGGTTGTCCGTTCGGTTGGCCACACTGGCTGATGCCGAGGCGCTGGCTCACTGTCACGTCGCGTGCTGGGTTGAGGCGTACGGGGGGCTCGTCCCCGCCGAGGTTCTCAACGCGCGTACCGCTGATCGCGAGGCCCAGCGAGCACGTTGGGCGGCGGCCTTGCAGGGGGACTCCCGCACGTGGGTGGCTGTGGTGGCGGCCGAGGTGGTTGGCTTCGCCAGCGCCGGTCCGCCCCGCGATGACGAGCTTGCACATCTCGTGGAGCTGTACGCGCTGTACATCCGCGCCCGGGCGTACGGCAGCGGACTTGCCGACCAACTCACCAACGCCGCGCTCGCTCGCGAAGCGGCGTACCTATGGGTGCTTGCCGCGAATCCCCGGGCGCAGGCCTACTACCGCAAGCTCGGCTTTCGCCATGACGGTCACACTAAGCGGGACCCACGTCTCGGCGGCGTGCTCGAGACACGCATGATACGAGCCTGAGCCGACCAGAATCCGCGGATCGCTCGACCAGAATCCGCGGATGAGCCGACCAGAATCCGCGGATCGCGGTCAGCGGGGGTTATTCGTCGTCGAGGCGAGCGAGCCAGGTGGCCAACCGCTCGACCGGCGTCTCGAAGTCCGGGTTGAGGTCGACGAACTCGCTCATGCGCTCGGCCAGCCACCCCATGGTGACCAGCTCGTCGCCGCGCCGGGCCTGCAGCTCCTCGACCCCTCGATCGGTGAAGTACACCTCAGGCGAAGGCTTCCTCGAGCAACGCCTTTTGCTGCTCGGTGTGCCGCGAGGCCTGACCGACCGAGGGCGCTGCGCCCTCCGGCCGGGACACCCGCGTGAAGGGCAGGTCACCGAGCTCGGGCGCCAGGTTGAGCGCCATGTGCGGCCAGCTGCCCATGTTGGCGGGCTCGTCTTGCACCCAGCGCACCTCGCGCAGGTTCGGGTAGCGGTTCATCTCGGCCTTGATCTCGTCCACCGGCCGGGGATAGAGCTGCTCCACCGTGGCCACGGCGGTGGTCACGCCGTCAGGTTGGCGCTTCGTGCGCTCCGCACGCAGCTCCCAGGCGACCTTGCCCGAGCACAGCAGCAGCGTCGTCACCGCGGCCTCGTCGGGGCCGTCGTCGGGGATGACTCGCTGGAACGTGCCCGCGGTGAAGTCGTCCGGCACTGACACCGCTGCCTTGTTGCGCAGCATCGACTTGGGCGTGAACACCACCATCGGCCGGTGGGTGTCCATCAGCGCCTGCCGGCGCAGCAGGTGGAAGTAGTTGGCCGGCGACGAGGGATGCGCCACCGTGAACGCGTTGTCGGCAGCCAGCGTAAGGAACCGCTCGATGCGAGCCGAGGAGTGGTCCGGACCCTGTCCCTCGTAACCGTGCGGGAGCAGCAAGACCACGCCGGAGAACTGCTGCCACTTGGCCTCGCCGGCGGCGATGTACTCGTCGATGACGATCTGCGCACCGTTCATGAAGTCGCCGAACTGCGCCTCCCACAGCACCAGCGCCTCCGGTCGCGCCACCGAGTAGCCGTACTCGAAACCCATCGCGGCGTACTCCGACAGCAGCGAGTCGTAGACGAAGAAGCCCGCCTGGTCCTCGGTGAGGTGCTTCAGCGGTGTCCACTCCGCGCCGCTGGTGCGGTCAATGATGGTGGCGAACCGTTGGACGAACGTGCCGCGCCGCGAGTCTTGGCCAGACAGCCGTACCGGGCGGCCTTCCATCAGCAGCGAGCCCACCGCGATCATCTCGGCGGTCGCCCAGTCGATCGGCCCGCCGGTGATGGCGTTCGCACGCCGTTGCAGCTGCGGCAACACCTTGTTGTGCACGCTGAAACCCTCAGGCGGAGTCGAGTAGGCCTCGGCGATGGTCTTCAACGTCTCCATCGGCACCGCCGTACGCCCACCGTCGGCCGCCGGCTTCGTCGGGTAGGCCGGCACCGTGTGGTACTCGGATGGGGACTTCTTGGCCGCGCGTACGTCGGTGAACACCCGCTCCAGCTGCAGCTGGTAGTCCCGCAGCGCCTGCTCGGCCTCTTCGATGGTGATGTCACCACGACCGACCAGCGCCTCGGTGTAGAGCTTGCGCACCGACCGCTTGTTCTCGATCAGGTCGTACATCAGCGGCTGGGTAAAGCTGGGGTCGTCGCCCTCGTTGTGGCCGCGCCGGCGGTAGCACACGAGGTCGATGACCACGTCCTTGTTGAACGCCTGGCGGTACTCGAACGACAGCCGGGCCACCCGCATGCAGGCCTCGGGGTCGTCGGCGTTGACGTGGAAGATGGGCGCCTGCACCATCCGGGCCACGTCGGTGCAGTACAGCGACGAGCGCAGCGAGGCCGGCGACGTGGTGAAGCCGACCTGGTTGTTGACCACGATGTGCACCGAGCCACCAGTGCGGTAGCCGCGCAGCTGCGACAGGTTGAGAGTCTCGGCGACCACGCCCTGTCCGGCGAACGCGGCGTCGCCGTGCACGAGCACAGGCAGCACCGGATAGGCCGCGCCGCGGTTGAGGCGGTCCTGCTTGGCGCGGGCAATCCCCTCGAGCACCGGGTCGACGGCCTCCAGGTGGGACGGGTTCGCCGCCACCGACACCTTGAGGGTGTCGCCGCTTGTCGCGGTGAACTCACCGTCGGCGCCGAGGTGGTACTTCACGTCGCCGGAACCCTGCACGGTCCTCGGGTCGATGTTGCCCTCGAACTCGTGGAAGATCTGCGCGGCGTTCTTGCCGACGATGTTGACCAGCACATTCAGCCGCCCGCGGTGCGCCATGCCGATGCACACCTCGTCCAGACCCGCCTCAGCCGAGGCCTCGCATAGCTCGTCCAGCAGCGGGATCGTCGTCTCGCCGCCTTCGAGGCTGAACCGCTTCTGCCCGACGAACTTCGTCTGCAGGAACGTCTCGAAGGCCTCGGCCTGGTTGAGCTTGCGCAGGATCCGCAACTGCTCCTCGCGCGGCGGCTTTTCGTGCGGCCGTTCGACTCGCTGCTGGATCCAGAGCCGCTGCTCGGGGTCCTGGATGTGCATGTACTCGATGCCGACCCTGCGGCAATAGGAGTCGCGCAGGATCCCGAGGATCGCGCGCAGCTTCATGAAGCGCCGCGACGCGCCGCCGAACGAGCCGGTGGCGAACTCGCGCTCGAGATCCCACAACGTCAGCCCGTGCGTCACCACGTCGAGGTCGGGGTGGCTGCGCTGGCGGTACTCCAGCGGATCGGTGTCGGCCATCATGTGCCCGCGCACCCGGTAGGCGTGGATGAGCTCGAGCACCCTGGCCTGGCGGCTGATCTCGTCGTCGTGGGTGGCGTCGACGTCGCGCGCCCAGCGCACCGGCTCGTACGGGATCCGCAGCGCGGCGAAGATCGCGTCGTAGAAACCCTCCTCGCCGAGCAGCAACCCATGGACGCGGCGCAGGAAGTCACCGGACTGGGCACCCTGGATGATCCGGTGGTCGTACGTCGAGGTGAGCGTCATGGTCTTGCTGACGGCGAACTCGTTCAGCGCCTTGTCCGACGCGCCTTGGTACTCGGCCGGGTAGTTCATCGCCCCGACCCCGACGATCGCCCCCTGGCCCTTCATCAACCGCGGCACCGAGTGGTCGGTGCCGATCGTGCCGGGGTTGGTCAGCGAGATGGTGGTGCCGGCGAAGTCGTCGACGGTGAGCTTGCCGTCGCGCGCCTTGCGCACCACCTCCTCGTAGCCGGCCCAGAAGTCAGCGAAGTCCATCCCCTCGACCGCCTTGATGGAGGGGACCAACAACTGCCGACTGCCGTCGGACTTCGCGACGTCGATGGCCAGGCCGAGGTTGACGTGGCCGGGCGTGACGAGGACGGGCTTGCCCTTCTCGTCCTGGTCGTACGAGCGGTTCATCTCCGGCATCGAGACCAGTGCCTTGACCAGCGCGAAGCCGATCAGGTGGGTGAACGAGACCTTGCCGCCGCGCGCCCGGGCGAGATGGTTGTTGATCACGATGCGGTTGTCGATGAGCAGCTTGACCGGCACCGACCGCACGCTGGTGGCCGTCGGCACCTCGAGGCTGGCGTCCATGTTGGTCGCCGTACGCGCGGAGGCACCGCGCAGGGGCGCACGCTCGGGGACGTCGACGGCCGCTGGGGTCGCCGGCTTCGCGGGCTCCTTCGGCGTCGGCTGGACGCTGCCGGCCGACGACGCGGCCGGTGCCTCCGAGGCGTCGCGAGCCCGTGACGTCGTGCTGGCCTGCACGGGCTTCTTGGCGTCGGGCTGACCCGAGCTCGGCTTCTGGCTGGCGCTCGGCGTCGGTTTCGGGGCTGCTTTCGCGGCTGACTTCCTCGGCTGGGCCGGCTTCTGGGCCGGCTTTTGGGCCCGCTGCTTGGGGGCCGGCTTCTTCGGCTGTCCGTTCTCGGCGGCGGAAGAGGCCCGGGAGGAGTCGGTCGACGACCCGCGGTCCTGGAAGAACTCCAGCCAGGCCCGGTCGACCGAGTCCGGGTCACGGCTGTAGCGGTCGTACATCTCCTCGACGAGCCACTCGTTGGTGCCGAAGTCAGT
>JACCVL010000108.1 GCA_013698185.1 Nocardioidaceae bacterium | reverse complement strand
GACGACAGATGGGCACAAGCCGGGAGGAAAGGTCGACGTCGAGAAGGCGTTGATCGGGGGCACCACCTACCGCGGCATGGCCGAGCAGAAGCTGTCCCCCCAGGAGGAGCGTTTCGAGAAGGCGCGCCGCACGTCCGGGCTGCTCCTGGCGCCGCTCGTCACCATCGTCATCTACTTCCTGCCGCTCGGCCTCGACGCAGCCCAGCAGACCCTGGCCGCCGTGCTCCTGGGTGTGGTCGTGCTGTGGGTGACGGAGCCGGTGCCGATCCCGGTCGGCGGCTTCCTCGGCATCGTCGCGGTGGTCATGCTGGGCGTGGCACCCGTCGACGACGTGCTGCTGCCGTTCGGCTCCTCGACGGTCTTCACCTTCATCGGTGCTTTCATCCTGGCGCAGGCGATGCTGCGGCACGGTGTGGCGCGTCGCTTCGCCTTCCGCGTCCTGTCCCTCCCGGGGGTCGGTCGCAGCGTGACCAGGGTGATCATCGCGTTCGGCCTGATCACCTGCCTGCTGTCGGCATTCGTCTCCAACACCGCCACCGTCGCGATGCTGCTGCCGACCGCGCTCGGCATCCTCACCGTCATCGCGAAGCTCATGCAGGAGCGGGGGGACGTCGCGGCGGACTTCGACCCGACCCGGCTGCGGGTCGGTGTGGCGCTCATGCTCATGCTCGCCTACGGCGCGAGCGTCGGGGGACTGCTGACACCGGTCGGCAGCCCGCCGAACCTGATCGGCCGCGACCTGATCGAGCAGGAGACCGGCGAGGCCATCTCGTTCGCGGCGTGGATGGGCATGGCGCTTCCGCTGTGCGCGTTGATGTTCATCGCGCTGGCCGTGATCCTGCTCCTGCTCAACAAGCCGGAGATCAAGCAGCTGAGCGGGGTCGAGGAGTTCGTCGCCAGCGAGCGCGCCAAGCTGGGACCGCTCAGCATCGCGGAGCGCAACACCCTGATCGCCTTCGGGCTGACGGTGACGCTCTGGATCACGCCCGGTGTGGTGGCCCTGGTCGCCGGCACGGAGGGCAGCGTCTACGAGACGGTCGGCAGCCGGCTGGACGAAGGGATCGTCGCCATCCTGGGCGCGTCCCTGCTGTTCCTGCTCCCGACCAACTGGGAGAAGCGCGAGTTCACGATGACGTGGGGCGACGCGGCGCGTATCGACTGGGGCACGATCATGCTCTTCGGTACCGGCATCATCTTCGGTGCGCTGCTCAGCGAGACCGGCCTGGCCGAGACGCTCGGCGAGGGCGCCTACAACTCGCTGGGGTTGGGCAGTGCGTTCGCCATCACGGCCTTTGCCGTGGTGCTGGCGATCATGGTGTCCGAGACGACGTCCAACACCGCGTCGGCCGCCGTCGTGGTGCCGATCATCATTCCGATCGCCGCTGCCGCGGGCATCGACCCGCTGCAGCCGGCACTGGCAGCCACGTTCGCGGCGTCGTTCGGGTTCATGCTCCCCGTGTCGACCCCGCAGAACGCCATAGTCTACGGCTCGGGCGTGGTGCCGATCACCAAGATGATCCGGTCGGGCATCAGCTTCGACGTGCTGGGGGCGATCCTCGTCGCCCTGCTGCTGCCCCTGATGATCCCGCTCGTGGGCCTCTGAGGAAGAGGACATGCCACAGCGCATCGCGGTCGTACCGGGTGACGGCATAGGGACCGAGGTGACGGCGTCGGCGCGCGCCGTCCTCGATGCCGCCGCCGCCAAGTACGGGCTCGACCTGGCCTACGACGAGTTCGACTGGTCGTGCCAGCGCTACGCCGAGAGCGGGTCGATGATGCCGCCGGACGCGATCGACGTCCTGCGGGCATACGACGCCATCCTGCTCGGTGCCGTGGGGTGGCCGGGAGTCCCGGACCACGTCTCGCTGTGGGGGTTGTTGATCCCGATCCGGCGCGCGTTCCGGCAGTACGCGAACGTACGGCCGGTGAAGGTCATGGAGGGGGTGACCAGCCCCCTGCGCGGCGCGGAGCCGGGCGGTGTCGACCTGGTGGTCGTGCGGGAGAACGTCGAGGGGGAGTACTCCGAGATCGGCGGACGGCTCAACCGTGGCTTCCCCGACGAGATGGCCGTGCAGGAGTCGGTCTTCACGCGGGTAGGGGTGGAGCGGATAGCGCGGTACGCGTTCGAGCTGGCGCGAACCCGACGTGGCCGCCTCACCTCGGCCACGAAGTCGAACGGCATCGTGCACACGCTCCCGTTCTGGGACGAGGTCGTCGCCGGGGTCGCAGCCGACTACCCCGACGTCGATTGGGACGCCGAGCACATCGACGCGTTGTGCGCCAAGGTCGTTCTCGACCCCGGCCGCTTCGACGTCATCGTGGCCAGCAACCTGTTCGGTGACGTGCTCAGCGACCTGACCGCCGCGGTCGCCGGCAGCATCGGCATCGCGCCGTCGGCCAATCTCGACCCCACCCACGCCTCCCCGTCGATGTTCGAGCCGGTGCACGGGTCGGCGCCCGACATCGCCGGCCAGGGCATGGCCAACCCGCTGGGCGCGGTGTGGTCGGCGGCGATGATGCTGGACCACCTCGGCCACGAGGCGGCCGGCGCCGATGTCCTCCGTGCCGTGGAGCACTCGCTGCGCCAACCGGCCAGCCGCACCCGCGACCTGGGCGGCTCGGCGGACACCGAGCAGGCCACCGAGGCGCTGGTCCGCCTCGTCGCCGAGGCCTGAGCGTCCGGCTGCGTCCGGCTGCGTCGGTCCACGCACCTCGTCAAAGTTGAGGGGAATCGACTCAACTTCCGGTGCGTTGCTGCTGAGAGAACCGCAGTTCCGCTCCCGAGCAGACAGGACAGCGCATCTCGATGGACGCCTCCAGCCTCACCCGCCGTAGCCAGGAAGCCGTGTCCGCGGCCGTGCAGCGTGCCGCCGCTTCCGGCCACCCGCAGACCGACACCTCGCATCTGATGGCCGCCCTGCTCGCACCGGCCGACGGCACACCGCAGGCGCTGCTGCGCGCCGCGGGCGCCGATCCGGGCGTGGCCGTCGAACAGGCGGACAAGCTGCTGGCCGCGCTGCCCCGCGCCCAGGGCAGCGCCGTCCAGGCGCCGGGTCTTTCCCGCAGCCTGCTGGAGGTCTTTCAGCGGGCGACTGACCTGGCCGGTGAGCTCGGTGACGAGTACGTCTCCACCGAGCACCTCGTGGTCGGGCTCGCGACCGTGGGCGGACCCGCGCGCGACGCACTGGAGGCCGCCGGTGCCACCGCACCCGCGCTGCGTGCGGCGTTCGCGTCGGTCCGTGGGTCGGCCCGCGTCACCTCGCGTGACCCCGAAGCGACGTACCAGGCACTGCAGAAGTACGGCATCGACCTGACCCAGCAGGCCCGCGACGGCGGCCTCGACCCGGTGATCGGCCGGGACGCCGAGATCCGCCGGTTGGTGCAGGTGCTGTCGCGGCGGACGAAGAACAACCCGGTCCTCATCGGCGACCCCGGCGTCGGCAAGACCGCCGTCGTCGAGGGGTTGGCCCAGCGCATCGTCGCCGGCGCCGTGCCCGAGTCGTTGCGCGACCGCCGGCTGGTCGCCCTCGACCTCGCCGCGATGGTGGCGGGGGCGAAGTACCGCGGTGAGTTCGAGGAGCGGCTGACCGCGGTGCTCACCGAGATCAAGGAGTCCGCCGGTCAGATCATCACGTTCATCGACGAGCTGCACACCGTTGTCGGCGCCGGGGCAAGCGGCGAGGGTGCGATGGATGCCGGCAACATGCTCAAGCCGATGCTGGCTCGCGGCGAGCTGCGCATGATCGGGGCGACCACGCTGGACGAGTACCGCGAGCGGATCGAGAAGGACCCCGCCCTGGAGCGCCGTTTCCAGCAGGTCTTCGTCGGTGAACCGAGCGTCGAGGACACCATCGCGATCCTGCGCGGGCTCAAGGAGCGCTACGAGGCGCACCACAAGGTGTCGGTGGCCGACGCCGCACTGGTCGCGGCGGCCGCGCTCAGCGACCGCTACATCCCCGGGCGGCAGCTGCCGGACAAGGCGATCGACCTGATCGACGAGGCGAGCAGCCGGCTGCGGATGGAGATCGACTCCTCCCCGGTGGAGATCGACGAACTGCGCCGCAGCGTGGACCGGCTGCGGATGGAGGAGATGCACCTGGCTGGGGAGTCCGACGAGGCAAGCCAGGAGCGGCTCGGCCGGCTGCGCGCCGAGCTTGCCGACCGCGAGGAGGAGCTGCGCGCCCTGGAGAGCCGGTGGCAGGCCGAGAAGGAGGGCCTCAACCGCGTCGGGGACATCAAGCAGCAGATCGACGAACTGCGCACGCAGCTCGAGCGGGCCCAGCGCGACAACGACTACGAGGCCGCCAGCCGGCTCGCGTACGCGGAGATTCCGGCGCTGGAGCGGGACCTGACCGACGCGCAGACCAAGGCGACCGAGCTCGCCGGCGCCGACCTGATGGTGCACGAGGAGGTCGGGGCCGATGAGGTCGCCGAGGTGGTCGCGGCCTGGACCGGCATCCCGGCCGGCCGTCTGCTGGAAGGCGAGGCCGGCAAGCTGCTGCGGATGGAAACCGAGCTCGGTCGCCGCATCATCGGCCAGCACCAGGCGGTCGTGGCCGTCTCCGACTCCGTCCGGCGCGCCCGGGTGGGGCTGTCCGACCCCGACCGGCCGACCGGCTCGTTCCTGTTCCTCGGCCCCACCGGCGTGGGCAAGACCGAGCTGGCCAAGGCGCTGGCGGACTTCTTGTTCGACGACGAGCGGGCGATGGTGCGCATCGACATGAGCGAGTACGGCGAGAAGCACTCGGTTGCCCGCCTCGTCGGCGCCCCGCACGGCTACGTCGGCCAAGAGGAGGGCGGTCAGCTCACAGAAGCGGTTCGGCGCCGGCCGTACGGAGTGGTGCTGCTCGACGAGGTCGAGAAGGCCCACCCCGAGGTGTTCGACGTGCTGCTGCAGGTGCTCGACGACGGCCGGCTGACCGACGGCCAGGGCCGGACGGTCGACTTCCGCAACGTGATCTTGGTGCTGACGTCCAACCTGGGCTCGGCGTACCTGGCCGACTCCACGATGGCCGACGATGCCCGACGCGAGGCCGTGCTGGGTCTGGTGCGGCAGGCGTTCAAGCCCGAGTTCCTCAACCGGCTCGACGACATCGTGCTCTTCGACCAGCTGAGCCTCGACGAGCTGACCCGCATCGTCGACCTGCAGGTCGAGGCGCTCGCGCGGCGGCTGGGGGCCCGCCGGATCACCCTGGAGGTCACGCCCGCGGCGCGGGAGTGGCTGGCACTCACCGGCTTCGACCCCGTCTATGGCGCGCGGCCGCTGCGGCGGCTGGTGCAGTCGGCGATCGGGGACCAGCTGGCACGGGGGTTGCTGGACGGCACCATCCGCGACGCGTCCAGCGTGGTGGTCGACCGCGGTGACGACGGCACCGGGCTCGTCGTCGGTCCCGCCTGAGACGCCGTGGCTACCTGCTGCCGTACGGTCGGTCGGTGTCCACGCTCATGAGCGCCCCCTCCAGGCCCCGGTCGGTGACCTGGGCCTGTGTGGTGCTCGGCGTGGGCGCCGCGCTGGTGCTGGTCTGGTCCATCGCCGCGCTGTCCGCGCTGGACGAGCCGCAGCTCAGGCGGGAGTTGGAGCGGGCGCTGGACTCCTCGACGATGCCGACGGGCATCACCTTCACGACGCTGCGTGACGTGATCGGCTGGATCCTCAGCGCGCTGGCGGTGCTGAGCGTTCCGACTCTGGTCTTCGCCGTCTACGCGGCGCGAGGCGACCGGGTGTCCCGGGCCGCTCTCACCGTGCTCGCGGTGTTGGGCTCGCTCATGTTCGCCTTCGCCGGCGTACCCGGCGTGGTGGCGGCCCTGCTCACGGTCACATGCGTCACGATGTTGTGGGCCGGGCCCGC
>JACCVL010000187.1 GCA_013698185.1 Nocardioidaceae bacterium | reverse complement strand
GTGTCGGTCGGCAGCACCACCAGCCGGGCATCGCCCAACGCCGTGGCTGCCGCCTCCAGCCCCGCCTCCAGCCGCACCTCGTCGGCGCAGTCGAAGATGCGGTCAGTGCCGTCCTCGGGCTCGTCTGCGCTCGGCGCTGGGTGACTCACGGCGACCATGGTGCCAGGCAGCCCCGGCGCCGGTGGGGACGACATCGGTGTCGACCGCCATGTCGGGCTACGGCCGGCGCCGGGCCGTAGTGAAGCGCGGCCGGCCGTTGAGGTCGACATGGTCGCGGACATCGCTCCACCGCTGCGCCGCCCGGAAGATCGCCGGCACCGACTCGCCCTGGACGTCGGCGTGCTCACAGCCGAGGACGCCGCCCGGGCGCAGGAGCCGAGCACCCGCCCGTTCGACGGCGCGGATCGCGTCGAGCCCGTCGGCCCCCGACCACAGCGCCACGGCGGGGTCGTACGTACGGGACTCGATGTCCACGCCCTCGAAGACCGCCGTCGGGATGTAGGGCGGGTTGGCGACGACGACGTCGACGAGGCCGTCGAGATCGGTGCACGCCTCGGCGATGTCCCCCAGGCGGATGTCCACGCCGGTATCGCGCAGGTTGTGCTCGGCGTAGCCGTACGCCCGCGGTGACAGCTCGACGGCGTGCAGCCGCGCGGACGGGACCTCGTCGGCCAGCGCCGCCGCGATGGCGCCGGAACCGGTGCACAGATCAACGGCCACTGGCTCGTCCACCCCGTCGTCCTGCGTCTGTTGCAAGGACTGCGCCGCCCAGCCGGCCAGCAGCTCGGTCTCGGGGCGGGGCACGAAGACCCCAGGACCGACGCACAGGTCCACGTGCCGGAAGGCGGCCTTGCCGGTGAGGTGCTGCAGCGGCTCGCGCGCCGCTCGGCGGGTGATGAGCTGGTCGTAGCGCTGCCGGTCCAGCTCGCCTGGCGAGTCGGTGACCAGCAGCCTGCCGCGGGCGACGCCGAGGACATGGGCCAGCAGCTGCTCGGCGTCGGCTCGTGGTGAGGCGACGCCGGCGGCGGCCAGCCGGCGCTGAGCCTGGCCGAGCACCGACCGCACGGTCACGCTCCGTCCGGCGGGTCGAGAGCGGCCAGCCGGCGCGCCTCGTCGGCGTCCACGGCTGCCTGGACCAACTCCTCGAGCGCTCCGTCGAGCACCTGGTCGAGTGAGTAGGTCTTGTAGCCGGTGCGGTGGTCAGTCACCCGGTTCTCGGGAAAGTTGTAGGTGCGGATGCGCTCGGAGCGGTCCACCGTGCGCACCTGCGCGCGGCGGCTGTCGGCGGCCTCGGCGTCGGCCTGGGCCTCGGCGAGGGCCAGCAGCCGGGAACGCAGGATGCGCAGCGCCTGCTCCCGGTTCTGCAGCTGCGACTTCTCGTTCTGGCACGAGACGACGATGCCGCTGGGGAGGTGGGTGATGCGCACCGCCGAGTCCGTCGTGTTCACGCTCTGCCCGCCGGGACCCGAGGACCGGAACACGTCGACCCGCAGGTCGGCGTCGTCGATGTGCACGTCGACCGGCTCGGCCTCGGGCAACACCAGGACGCCGGCGGCCGAGGTGTGGATGCGGCCCTGGGACTCGGTGACCGGCACCCGTTGCACCCGGTGGACGCCCGCCTCGTGCTTCAGCAGGGCGTACGGCGCGCGGCCCGGCTCGGGGGCCTGTCTGACCTGGACCGCCATGGTGGCCGACTTGACGCCACCGAGGTCGGAGCCGGCGACGTCCAGCATCTCGGTGCGCCAACCCATCCGCTCGGCGAAGCGGGTGTACATCCGCAGCAGGTCGCCGGCGAACAGCGCCGACTCCTCGCCACCCTCGCCCGCCTTCACCTCGACGATGACGTCCTTGGAGTCGACGAGGTCACGGGGCACCAGCAGCCGGCGTAGGCGCTCGGCCAGCTGGTCGTAGCGCTCCTGCAGGGTGGCGGCCTCGTCGGCGAACGACGGATCCTCCGCGCTCAGCTCACGCGCGGCACCGAGATCGTCGCCGGCCAGCTGCCACTCGCGGTACGCGCCGACCACCGCGCCCAGCTCGGCGTACCGGCGACCCACGCGTCGTGCCCGGGCGGGGTCGGCGTGGACGGCGGGGTCGGACAGCTGCAGTCCGAGCGCGGCGTGCTCGGCAGCCAGGGCGTCAACAACAGCGAAC
>JACCVL010000053.1 GCA_013698185.1 Nocardioidaceae bacterium | reverse complement strand
CCGACGGCCAGCGGTGTCAGCAGCCCCGTCTCGACCACCAGGCCCTCGACCGCGCCGACCGCGGCCCGCTTCTTCAGCAGGCCGTACGTGCCGAAGCAGAAGGCCAGGATCAACGCGATGACGGGCGGTCGCCCGTAGTCCACGCTGAGCTCCACCACCCCGGCCGCAGCCAGCGCAAGGGCGAACCACTGCTGGCGGCTCAATCGCTCACCGAGCAGCAGCACCCCCAGTGCCACCAGTACCAGCGGGTTGATGAAGTAGCCGAGCGCGGTCTCGATGACGAAGCCGTGGGTGACACCCCAGATGTAGGTCACCCAGTTGACGGAGATGACCACCGCGGCCAGGGCGAGCAGGCGCAGGCGGCGGCGGTCTCGCAGCACCGCGACGACTCGGCCACGCAGCCGCAGCACGACCACGAGCGCCGATACGACGAGCAGCGACCACACGATCCGGTGCGCAAGCACCTCCACCGCACCAGCAGGGTCGAGCAGGGGCCAGTAGAGCGGAAAGATGCCCCAGATGCTGAAAGCGGCCAGTCCGAAGAGAAACCCGCGCCGCTCCTCGCTCACTGGTGCGAGGCTACCCGTACCCACTTCCGCAGGGTGCGGCCGGATGGAGGGGAGGTACCGCCCCGATGGTCGACGTCACCGAGCTGTTCGACGGGCTCGCGGACCGCTACGACAGGAGCGCCGGGTACTTCGCCGCGTTCGCCGGACCGCTGGTCGAGCTTGCGGAGCCCGCGCCGAACGGCATCGTGGTCGACGTGGCGGCGGGGACCGGAGCCGTGACGGGGGCACTGCGCCACCGGCTGGGCGAGAACACCCGCGTGCTCGCGGTGGACCGGTCGATCCCCATGCTGCGCAGGCTGCGCCGACGCCGGCTGCCGCGTACGCAGGTTGCGCTGATGGACGCGCGACGCCTGGCGCTGCCCGATCGCAGCATCGCCCTGGTGACGGCCGGCTTCCTGCTGCACTTCGTCACCGACGCCGGCGAGATGCTGCGCGAGGCACGCCGGGTGCTGGCGCCCGGTGGTGTGCTGCTGGCATCCACCCCGGGACCGTGTGACGACGGTGGCTGGTGGCAGCACTACGGGGAGGTGCTCGCCCCGTACGTCGCTCAGGTGTCTCAGCGGCGGCCGACCGACATGAACGACTGGGCCCACGACATCGGGGCGTTGGCGGCGGCGGCGGGGCTCGTTGACGTCGACCGGCATCCCGCGGAGGTGCATCTGCCGATGCGCGGGCCCGAACACTATCGGGAGTGGCTGATGTCGATGGGCAACCGCTGGATCGACGATGCGCTTGCACCGGCCGCCGCGGCAGCCTTGCGTGACGACATCATCGCCTCGCTGCGCACGCACCACCCGGCCGGGGGCCATCGGCTGGACGCGGGGGCGACGCTGTGGCGGATGCGCGCGCCCCGTTGACTCAGCAGCTGACCTGACCGCGATCCGCCTGTGCCCGGCCGGAGTCGGCATCCCGCCGTTCATCGAGGCAGCGGCGCAGTCGGATCATGGCGTCGCGCACCCTGGTCTTGACGGCCGACACCGAGCCGCCGGTCTTGCTGGCGATCTGGGCGTAGGTGCACCCGTCGTAGTAGGCCATCGTCACGGCTTGCCGTTGCAGCGAGGTGAGCGATCCCAGGCACCCGCGGATCTCGGCGTGCTCGAGCCGTTGCAGGACCGCGTCCGCGACCGGGTCGACATCGGCACCATCGATCCACGGGTAGAGCTGCTCCCGGTCGGCGCTGGCCTGGTCGTGGCGCACTGCGTCCACGGCCCGGCGGTGGGTGAGGGTGGCGATCCAGCTGCGGGCCGAGCCCCGTGCGGAGTCAAAGCGAGCCGCCTCGGTCCACATCAGGAGCAACGACTCCTGGGCGACCTCCTGCGCGCGCACGCCGTCACGCACCGTACGCCTCGCCACCGCGTGCACCAGGCCGGTCGCACGGCCGTAGAGCACGTCGTAGGCGGCGTGGTCACCGGCGGCGACGTGGCTGAGCAGCACCTCCAGAGGCACGGACTCGTCGGGCGATCCGGGTGCGCGCACGAAACCCTCCGGTCGACTGGAGCGCAGCCGGACCGGCTGCCTGCTCCCTCGACCAGAATTTCGCAGCCGGGCTCTGTCTGGATTGCCCAGCTGTCACATTGAGGAGTCCGGCGCTCAGCCGCGTGGCTCGCCGACCGCCCAGGTGTCCTTGCCCCCCAGTAGCGCCGCCAGATCGCCCCGACCGCTGGTCCCGATCGCGGTCTCCACCTGCTGACGCGCCATGTCGTCGTACGTCGGGCGCTCCACCTGCCGGAAGATGCCGATCGGCGCCTGGGTGAGCACGCCGGTGTTAGTGAGCCGGGACAGCGCGAAGGCCGTCGTCGGGTCGTCGGCGTGTGCGTCGTGCACCAACAGGTCCTTCTCGGAGACCCCGTCTGCGCCGCCCACCTCCACCACCGCGACGCCACCGGTGGTCGAGTCGCGAACCACCCCGCGCGAGCCACCCGGCCCGAAGACGATCGGACGGCCGTGCTCGAGCGGGATCAGGGCCGCCGCGGCGGCGTCCTTGCCTTTGAAGGCGTCGAAGGCGCCGTCGTTGAAGATGGGGCAGTTCTGGAAGATCTCGACCAGCGACGTGCCGCGGTGTGCGGCCGCCTCCCTGAGCACGGCGATCAGGTGCGAGCGGTCGTTGTCGACGGTGCGCGCGACGAAGCTCGCCTCGGCACCCAGCGCCAGCGAGACCGGGTTGAACGGCGTGTCCACCGAGCCGGCCGGTGTCGACTTGGTGACCTTTCCGGGCTCCGACGTCGGCGAGTACTGGCCCTTGGTCAGCCCGTAGATCCGGTTGTTGAACAGCAGGATCGTCATGTTGACGTTGCGCCGCAGCGCGTGGATCAGGTGGTTGCCGCCGATGGACAGCGCGTCGCCGTCCCCGGTGACCACCCACGTCGACAGGTCGGGCCGGGTGATCGCCAGCCCGGTGGCGATCGCGGGTGCCCGGCCGTGGATCGAGTGCATCCCGTAGGTGTCGAGGTAGTAGGGGAACCGCGATGAGCAGCCGATGCCGGAGACGAAGGTGATGTTCTCGCGTTTGAGGCCGAGGTCGGGCAAGAAGCTCTGCACGGCAGCCAGCACCGCGTAGTCGCCGCAGCCCGGGCACCAGCGGACCTCCTGGTCGGAGGCGTACTCCTTGCGCGTCTGCGACTCGTCGTTGGTCGGCACCCCTACCAGGCCGTCGCGGGCCAGGTCGGTGTCGGGGAAGGGCAGGTCGACGGTGGTCATGCGGTCACGTCCGAGCTTGCTGGGTCGGTGCGGTCGGAGCTGGTCTGGGTCTGAGCGTGCGGGGTGTCCTCGTCGGGGGCCGCCCCGATGTCTCGCAGGTGCCGCCGCATCACCTCGGCCAGTCCGGCCGCCTTGAACGGCAGCCCGTGCACCTGGGTGTGGCTACGCGCGTCGATGAGGTACTTGGCACGCACGAGCAAGGCCAGCTGGCCGAGGTTCATCTCCGGCACCAGCACCCGGTCGTAGCGGGCCAGGATCTTGCCGAGGTCACGGGGCAGCGGGTTGAGATGACGCAGATGCACCTGGGCGATCTTCAGGCCGTCGCGGCGGACGCGACGCACCCCGGCGCCGATCGGCCCGTACGTCGACCCCCAGCCGAGCACCAGCATCCGGGCGTCGCCATCGGGATCGTCGACCTCGGTGGGCGGCAAGGACGCGGCGATGGCGTCGACCTTGGCCTGGCGGGTGCGCACCATCAGGTCGTGGTTGTCGGGGTCGTAGGAGATCTCGCCGGAGCCGTCCTTCTTCTCCAGGCCGCCGATGCGGTGCATCAGTCCCGGTGTGCCGGGCACCGCCCACGGTCGGGCGAGGGTCTCCGGGTCCCGCGCATACGGCTGGAACGGCTCGCCGGCTTCGTCGTTGGCGGCCGGATCGGCCGTTGCGAAGGCCGGCTGGATCACCGGCAGCGCGTCGACGTCGGGCAACCGCCAGGGCTCGGAGCCGTTGGCGAGGTAGCCGTCGGACAACAGCATCACCGGAGTGCGGTAGGTGATGGCGATGCGGGCGGCCTCGATCGCTGCGTCGAAGCAGTCCACTGGCGACTGCGGGGCGACGATGGGCAGGGGCGCTTCGCCGTTGCGGCCGAACATCGCCTGCAGCAGGTCCGACTGCTCGGTCTTGGTCGGCAAACCGGTGCTCGGCCCGCCCCGCTGGATGTCGCACACCAGCAGCGGTAGCTCGAGCATGACCGCAAGCCCGATCGTCTCGGACTTGAGCGACACTCCGGGTCCCGATGTCGTGGTGACCCCGAGGGCGCCGCCGAACGACGCACCCAGGGCGGCGCCGACGCCGGAGATCTCGTCCTCGGCCTGGAAGGTGGTCACGCCGAAGTTCTTGTGCTTGCTCAGCTCGTGCAGCACGTCGGAGGCTGGCGTGATCGGGTAGGCGCCGAGGAACAGGGCCAGCCCGGACTGCCGGGCGGCCGCGATCAGCCCGTACGACAGCGCGGTGTTGCCGGTGACGTTGCGGTAGCGCCCGCTGGCCAGGTCGGCCGGCTTGATCTCGTAGCGGACCGCGAACGCCTCGGTGGTCTCGCCGTAGTTCCAGCCGGTGTGAAAGGCGGTGATGTTGGCGTCGCGCAGCACCGGCTTGGCGCCGAAACGGGTGGTGAGGAAGTCGATGGTCGACTCG
>JACCVL010000048.1 GCA_013698185.1 Nocardioidaceae bacterium | reverse complement strand
CCCCGGCCCTCAACGTGGCGGCTCAGCGCGATCGTCAGCTGCCGGCGCATGCTCGACGGACGCAACAAACTGCCGGCCGAGCGTTGGCTGGCCGTAGGCTGGACCTACGGTGCGCTCGGGCGACCGGCCACTCACCGCGATGCGGGCACCGACGCGAGCCGATAATGTGGCTCAATCCGTCGCAGCGTCGGTCACTTGGCGACCCAGCCGCTGTTTCCGCTGCCGGACTCCTTGACGTAGAAGCAGGTTCCTGGGCCACCGTCGCTGCGTCTCCATGTCGATCCGACCGGAGCGGTGACGAGACGCTCGGGGGTGCCGGATCCAGACGAGTCGAATGGCCGGGTCGCGCCTTTGCGCGGGGTGAATGTCACCCGGCCGGTGGTGACCCCGGTTTGACCGGCCAACAATACGGTGGACGTGGTGGCATTGAGGATGGCGACGTTGTTGGGGTCGTAGCCGACAACGACCGCGTAGCCCGCTTTCAGGCCGAGGTCGACGGTGACCCCCGCCCCGGACGGTCCGCCGATGCCAGTGATGAGGCTCGATCCTGCATTTCCCCCGCTGGCGAACCTCACGTCTGCGATGCCGGCCGTCAGCGCACCACCCGAGCGGTGGTAGTTGACAATGGTGGTGTTCCTAGACTGCGGCCGAGCGGGTGAGCCACTGGTCCGACCACACCAGACCAGGTCTGCGGTGATCTTGCCCATGTCGAAGAAGCCCAGGTTGTGCAATCCAGTGCTAAACGCCGAGGACAGGTGAATACCGCCCCCGTTGGTGGACTCGAAGTTGATGGTGTCCCATACGTTGTTGTAGTTGTAGATTCCTGCCACGTCGGCTACGACGCTGAACGCCGGCGCGGACCCACCCTGCTGCGCCCGGCAGCGGGTGAAGCGGTTGGCGGAGAAGATGTTGTTGTCCCCGTACACCGAAAAGCAGGGGACTGTCGAGGTGGTGGTGTGCAGGAAGTAGCAGTCAAGCCAGTGGACGTCGAAGACGCCGCCGCCGGTCGCCCCGACTGAACTGTAGTAGAACGCCGACTTCGCGCTGTTCTGCGATGTCAGCTGACACATGACGAACTGCGACTGGCTGAGTGCGTGGCCAGGCGGGACCAGGACGGCATGACCACCACCGGCCTGAGCGCGGAGGTGCAGGTTGCTCAGGGTGTGACCGTAATGGCTGATCTTTAGCACGTCGACCGTCGCGGACTGGATAATCGTCTTGCGGTACGACTCGCCTACCATTTTGATGCCCTGGGTGACGTTGAGCGTCGTCAACACCTTGTAGGTGCCGGCCGGAAAGAAAAGTGTCTGACCCGAGGTCTGGGCGGCATTGATCGCGGCCTGGATCGGGCCGGCATCGTCTGCCACCCCGTTCCCGGCTGCACCGTAGTCTTTGACGTTGCATGCGCCACCCACTTCGCCGCTGCTCACCCATTGGCCCGGCTCCGCAGCCGCGGCGGGCGCCGATACCGCGTCGTAGCCGGCCGCCACAGCGCTCGTGATACCCATCCCGAGCAGGGTGCGCCTGGTGGTGGCGCTGCTTCCCGATCTATTCATGTGTGCTTGCTCGCCCCCCATGCCGTGTTTTCGCAGTTGCACAGTGTCACCGCTGTCGACCGCGGTACAGGGACGAATTTAGGCGCCGCCCGCACGGTCTACATGAGCTTTGCGAAAGATTGACTATCAGACCACTCCTCGCAGCGAATTGATCACCGACAGTGACGCCGAGTTTGTGGCGAAATCGTGCGGCAATTCATCGCGGCTGTTCACGTTCGCCATTGCATTTCGGGTGTCGACCACGCAACCGGCCGGGCTGGGCAGGCTCAGGCGCGCCGCCTGTTCACGAGTCGACGGTCGTCGGGCAGCCGTCTGGTCAGACCGCGGCGGTCCATCAGGTCCAGCAGCGGCAGTACGACGCGGCGGCTCGTGCCGAGCGCTTGCCGGGCCTGGCTGGCGGTGAAGGGCTGGGCGAGCTCGGCCAGCTGGTGCGCTGCCAGTGCGTCGGCACCGGGGAGCAGCACCACCTGGTCGGCGACGCGCAGCAACCGGCCGGCACGATGCGCGGCGGCCAGCGCCCGACGGTCCAGCCCCAGCGCGGCCAGCCGGTCTGCAGCCGGCGCAGCGAACGGTGCAGCAGTCAGCTCGGCTACCAGCTCGTCGAGCGCACGTTCGACGGCTGCCGGGAGCTCAGCGGAAGGCCCAAGCGCGGTGGCCGCAACGACGCGCCCGTCCCGGGTGGCCAGCGGTGGCCGCACGACCGCAGCAAGCAACCGCACGTCGGGCACGTCCAGGGCCTGCGCGGCCACCGCGACCGGCGGGCCGGACTCCAGCGGATACCGCTCACGGTGCTCGGCGACGATCGTGGTGAGTCGACCGCGGAGGACGGTGACCAGCTCGTCGGCCAGCAGCCAGTCGCCGACGCGGCTCACCCCGGTTGCTGGCGCCCCGGTCGCCGTGGCTACGCCGATCCGCCGCAGGACGTCGACCCGCACCGGGCCGCGTCGGCGCACCTCGTCGGTGAGGCTGCCGAACGACGCGTCGGCCAACTCGCGACCGCGCTCGGCGGCGGCGCCGCGGCGTCGCCTGGTCGGTGGGGCCGGATCGACGACCTCCACACCCCAGATCGCCCGGGTCCCGGGGTCACGCAGCAGGGCTCGGTCACCGATTCGCAGCGGCAGTGGCGCGCCGAGCGTCAGCCTCGCCCAGTCGTCGTCCAACGCTCGGAGCCGAGCCGGGACGGCGGACGCCCCGATGTGCAGCCGCGGTTCGCGGGGCGGGCGACCGGCACCGCGCAGCCGCACGTCCACCACGGTCGTCGGCCACCAAGCCCCAGGGGTCACGAGCGGAGCACCGCGGTCGAGGTCCACCCCAGGGTGAGCGCCGAGGCGCAGCGCCACCCGCGCGGTTCCGCTGACCTGCTCGACCTCTGCGCCGAGGCTCTGCATGGAACGCACCCGGACAACGCCGGCGCCGGCAAGCTCCAGCCGGTCACCGACCTTGACGGTGCCTGCCGGCAAGGTGCCGGTAACGACCGTGCCCGCGCCGACGACACTGAACTGCCGGTCGATCCACAGCCGCACGTCCGCGGCGCCGTCGGGCCTGGGCAATGCGCCGGTGAGCCGGCTGAGCGCACTGCGCAGCGTGGTGAGGCCCGCCCCGGTCACCGCGCTCACCGCCACCACCGGCGAACCGGCCAGGCCGGTCCCGCCCAGTCGGCGGCCCACCTCGGCGACCATCGGTCCGGGATCGGCGCGGTCGGACCGGGTGACCGCCACCACCGCGTGACGCACCCCCAAGGCGTCCAAGGCCCGCAGGTGCTCCTCGGCCTGTGGCATCCAGGCATCGTCTGCTGCGACCACGAGCAGCGCCGCCGGCACCGGACCGACCCCGGCGAGCATCGTCGGCACGAACCGGTCGTGGCCGGGGACGTCCACGAACGCCACCGGCTCGGAGCCGCCGGGCAGCGTCGTCCAGGCGTAGCCGAGCACGATCGTCAGTCCTCGGCGCCGCTCCTCGGCCAACCGGTCGGGGTCGGTGCCGGTCAGCGCCCGCACCAGAGTGGACTTGCCGTGGTCCACGTGTCCGGCGGTCGCGAGGACGTGCATCAGACCCCGGTCACCGCCGCCACGACCAGATCGTCGTCCTCGGGGGCGACCGTGCGCAGGTCGAGCAGGGTGCGCCCCCTCTCCACCCGGCCGACCACGGGTGTACGCGCGGCGCGCAACGCCGCGGCGTACCGCGCGGGCAGGGCCACCGCGACACTGGGCAGCTCGACGTCCGGAGCGCCACCACCGCCGACGTTGGCGACGCTGGCGGCGACCGACGCGTCAACACCGGCCTCGCCAAGCCGCTCGACGATGGTCTCGGCACGCGTCTGCAACGCGGCCACGGCCACCTCGAGCATGTCGGCCACCGGTGTGCGCGGACCACTCAGCGAAGACTGAAGAGCAGCGAGCGTCAGCTTGTCGACCCGCAGTGCGCGCGCGATCGGGTGCCGACGCAGTCGCTCGACCAGGTCGCGGTCGCCGAGCAGCAGCCCACTCTGCGGGCCGCCGAGCAGCTTGTCGCCACTCGCGGTCACCAGGGCAGCACCGGCGCGCAGGGTGGTGGCCGCGTCCGGCTCGTGGGGCAGCAGCCGGTGGGGGCGAAGCAGCCCCGAGCCGATGTCGGCGACGACTGGCACCTCGAGGGTCGCGAGCGCCCGCACGTCGACCTGCGAGGTGAAGCCCGAGACGACGAAGTTCGAGGGGTGCACCTTCAGCACCATCGCGGTGTCCGGCCCGACCGCCCGCTCGTAGTCGTCGAGGTGTACCCGGTTGGTCGTGCCGACCTCCCGCAACCGGGCCCCGCTGGCCTGGAGCAGGTCGGGGATGCGGAAACCGTCGCCGATCTCGACCAGCTCTCCGCGGCTCACCACGATCTCGCGGCCCGCAGCCAACACGGTCGCCACCAGCAGCAGCGCCGCGGCGTTGTTGTTGACCACGTGCACTGCACCGGCGTCGGGCACCGCCGCGGCCAGCGCCGCCAGCGCCCCCGCCCCACGCCGGCCGCGCCGTCCGGTGGCGAGGTCGAGCTCGACGTCGGTGC
>JACCVL010000039.1 GCA_013698185.1 Nocardioidaceae bacterium | reverse complement strand
TCCAGCTCCGAGATCACCACCACCGGCAAGACGACCTCATGCTCGTCGAACCGGATGAGAGCCGACGGGTCGGCGAGCAGGACGCTGGTGTCCAGGACGTACGTGCGGTGGTGCGCCACGGTGCTTCCCCTTCACGGACCGGCCGCGTACCCCGCGATCGGTCCCGGGCGTCGAAACGGACCGGGAGCGGGCCCGCGGACCCGGGGACGGGCCCTCCACTCGAAGGCACCGCCACGCCGGCGCAACGGCCGGTGCAGACGACGCTGAGTGCGTGCGGCCACGTGCCTGCACCGGCTCCGCGATGGAGCGGTGACCGCGCGGCGCTTGTCCGCGCAGGTCGTCTCGACCTGGCACTGGCGGGCCTCCCGAGGCGACCGGCTTCCCCGCCGGTCGTCGAGCCCGACGCTACGCGGCCAGGTCGACCGCAGGGCGCGACACGCCCGTCCCCAGGGTGAACTCCACCGGTACGCAGCCGAGCTGCTGCCAAGGGGGTTTCAGGTGCCGAAGCGGCGCTCGCGTGCGGCGTACGACCGCAGGGCGCGCAACAGGTCGATGCGGCGGAAGTCCGGCCACAGCGCGTCGCAGAAGAAGAACTCGCTGTGGGCGCTCTGCCACAGCAAGAAGCCCGACAGCCGTTGCTCGCCCGACGTGCGGATGACCAGGTCGGGATCGGGCTGCCCAGCGGTGTAGAGGTGCTCGGCGATGTGTTCCACGTCGAGCACCTCGGCGAGCTCCTCGATGGACGTGCCGCGGCCGGCGTGCTGTTGCAGCAGGGCTCGGACGGCATCTGCGAGCTCTCGTCGACCGCCGTAACCGACGGCGAGGTTGACAGTAGTTCCGGCGATCCCGCGGGTGGCCTCGCCCACCTCCTTGAGGTGGGCGGCCGTGGTCGCGGGCAGCAGGTCGAGCGCGCCGATCGGGCGGACCCGCCAGCGCCCGGTGGCAGAGATCCTGCTCGCCAGATCCTCGATGATCTCGATCAGCGGGCTCAGCTCGCGGTCGGGACGCTGCAGGTTGTCGGTCGACAACAAGTAGACGGTGACGATCTGCACCCCGGCGTCGTCGCACCAACCGAGGAACTGCAGGAGCCGATCGGCGCCGGCACGGTGGCCGTCGGCGGTAGCACCCCCGAAGGCCCTGGCCCAGCGGCGGTTGCCGTCGATCATCACACCGACATGTCGCGGCGACTGGCTGGGATCGAGCCGGCGCATGAGCCGACGCTCGTAGGCGGTGTAGATGGCGTCGCGGACGGTTCGTCGAACGGTGCTGCGCGCCATGCCCCACTCCCCTCCCGAGCCCCCCGGCCACACGATAGACCTGAAGCGCCCGTGAGGTGAGCCCTACGCGCGCGCCCCGTGACCTGCGCCGCTGTCGCTAGCGCCCCCGCGCTCGTAACCTGTGCGAGTGAACTCGGCCGATCGCTTGCACGATGCCTCCGCCGAGGTCGTGCACAGTGTCCGCACCGGCGTCGAGGACATCGTCGGCGAGATCAAGCCCCGCCTACGCGGGTGGTTGCACCTGGGCATGGCGCCGCTTGCCATCGCCGCCGGGGTGGTCCTGATCGTGTTGTCGCCGAACACGGTGGCCAGGACCGGCGCGGCGGTGTTCGCCTGCGCCTCGGTGCTGTTGTTCAGCGTCAGCGCGCTGTACCACACCCGCACCTGGAGCAGCCGGACCCACAATGTGCTCCAACGCTTCGACCACGCCAACATCTTCGTGTTGATCGCCGGCAGCTATACCCCGTTCGCGCTGTTGTTGCTGGAAGCCCACGACGCGAAAGTGCTGTTGAGCATCGTGTGGGGGGCGGCGCTGCTCGGCGTTGCGTTGAAGGTGACCTGGGTCGACGGGCCGCGCTGGCTCTACGTCGTCATCTACATCGCGCTGGGGTGGGCCGCGGTCTTCTGGTTCGACGACTTCGCGGCCCACGCCCAGGAGGCGGTGCTAGTGCTGATGGTCGTGGGCGGCGCGCTGTACTCCCTCGGGGCCCTGGTCTACGGGTTCCGGCGACCCGACCCCTCGCCGCGTTGGTTCGGCTTCCACGAGGTCTTCCACTCGCTGACCATCGTGGCTTTCGTCGCCCACTACATAGGCATATCGATCGCGAGCTACTCGCTGCGTTGATCCTCCGGCCCGGGCACCGGGCTCTGGGCCCTGACCTGCTCGACCTTCTCCATGGCCGTACGCAGGTCGGCCAACCACGCGTCGGCGTTGTCGCGCACCAGCCGGACGCACCAGCCGAGCGCGTCGGAGCGCGAGCGGGCGACGCCGGAGTCGACCAGCGTGTCGAGGACGAGCCGCTCGCGCTGCCGCAGCCGGGTCATGACCGGCGCCGCCAGCGAGCTGAAGACCCGGGACGACCCGCCGCACTCCACCGCCCAGGCGACCTTGCGGCCGGTGCGGTGCTCGAGCTCCCGGGCAATCTCGATGCGCTGGTCCCGGGTCGACTCGCGGAAGGCCTTGATCCGGCCGCGCTCGGCGGCGCTGCGCTCGGCCTCGGAGGCGTCGTCGGAGGTGTCGGGGTCGTCGATGCGACCGACGATGACGATCTCGTCGCGATCCTGGCTGACGGTGACGTCGGCCGTGAACCAATCGGTGGGCAGCCGGCCAGTCAGCCACCCGCGAAGTGTCTCGCTTGTAGCCATGTAACTATAATTACACTTTCGCCGACGAAATCAAGGTGCTGACCTCGATCAGCCGGATGAAGCCGCCAGCAGCTCCGCCAGCCAGGGCCCCACCTGTCCCTGCAACCCCTGCGGACGGCGGACGCGGCCACAGGCTCCGAGCGCGGCGGTGAAGGTGCGGTGCGAACCGGTCGCGTCTGAGAAGACCACGCCGTACTGCTCCCCCGGTTGCTCCCCTGCCGCCTGCCGGCCGCACCCGGGATCGGGGTGCTCACCGGACCGGGACAGGTAGGCCGCCCGCAACGTCTCGGCAGCGGGCCCGGCCAGCAGGACCCCGCGTGGGCCGGGGCCACTCACCTGCCGGGGTGCCGGAGGATAGCGACACACCAGGGCGCTCACCGCAGGCAGCGGCATCGACAGGCCGCGCACCGTCGGGTAGCCCGAGACCGTGGTCCGTTCGAAGTCGAGGACCTGGTCAACCGCGGCCGGGCAGAAGACCGCCTGTGGGCGCACCACGCCTGGCTCGTCGACCTCGGCCAACCGCTCGGCCCCGAGCAGCCCCACCGCCTGAACGAACGCCGTCCGGCTGTCGACTGCACCCGACCGCCCGTCGACGGTGACCCTGCGTGGGCACCCGACCCGCATGTCGACGATGTGCAGCGAGCCGTCGAGCGTGCCCACCTGCACCCGGGCGAGCCCGTCGCGGATACCGGCGGTGGGATGGCACGCCGACGGGCCGTCTCCCGGTGCCGCCCAACCGTCCACCAGCGCGTCCACCTCGCGGTCGACGACGGTGTCGTCGGGAGCGAAGTCGAGCGCGTCGACCGAGCCATCGGCACCGGCGACGGGACAGAAACGCAACCACACGGCGTCGGCACCGAGCGCCTCGTAGGCGTAGCCCGGCGGCTCGGGCACGCTCCCCACCGGGGCGCAGGTGTCGGGGATCGGCAACGCGTCGACGAGGCGCTGAGCAACGGGAAGCGGCACCTGGTCCGGCGTGCTCGCGGGCTCGGGCGGCGCCGGGTCGCTCACGGCAACGGGCACCGCCACGAGTGCCACCAGCCCAGCACAAACGGCGGCGTAGCTG
>JACCVL010000012.1 GCA_013698185.1 Nocardioidaceae bacterium | reverse complement strand
CCGCCTCGCTGGCCCTGGCCCGCCGCGCGGGCTTCGTCCAGGTGGATCAGCAGATCGACGACGTGGACGGTCTCGAGCTGGTCCTCGAACGGCCTACGGGAATCGGCTGAGTACGCGACCTGGAAGGGTGGCGGCCATGACCGCGCGCTCCGAACACGACCACGCCCTCGGGTGGGTGTTGGCAGCCATCGCGTTCGGCGGAGCCGTCGGCGCCGCAGCCCGCTACGGGGCCAGCGTGCTGCTGCCCCCGGCGCCGCTCGGCTGGCCCTGGGCGACGGTGCTGGTCAACCTGTCCGGCTGCGCGCTGGTCGGCGTCTTGATGGTGCTCGTCGCTGAGCGCCAAGACGTCCACCCGCTGCTGCGTCCGTTCCTCGGCGTCGGCGTGCTCGGCGGCTACACCACCTTCTCCACCTACGCCGTGGATGCGGTCGTGCTGGCCGACGCAGGGCGACTGGCGCTCGCGCTCGGCTACCTGGTTGTGACCGCGACCGGCGCGGTGCTCGCCGTGGCGCTGGCCGCTGGTGCCGCCCGGGCGGGAGCCACCCGCGCACGGGGCGGGGGCGCCCGATGAGCGTGTTATGGGTCTGCCTGGGGGCCGCGGTCGGAGCGCCGCTGCGTTACCTGACCGACACGACGATCCAGCGGCGGGTCGCCTCGCCGTTTCCGTGGGGCACCTTCGTGGTCAACGCCGCCGGCTCCCTGGTGCTGGGAGTCGTGATCGGCATCGCCGGACACCAGACAACCTCCGGTGCGCTGGTGGCCGGGGTCGGCGTCGGGCTGTGCGGGGGGTTCACGACGTACAGCACCTTCGCGTACGAGACCTAGCGGCTGCTCGAGGGCGGTGCGGTGACCTGGGCGGGCCTCAACGTGGTCGCGAGCATCGTGACCGGGTTGGCCGCCGCGGCGGCAGGCATCGGCGTCGGGCAGCTGCTGTTCGCGAGCTAGTCGTCCGGGCCCGGGTTGCGCCCGGCGTCGGGGCCGTCCTCGTAGGCCGCGCGCATGCGCAGATCCTTGGCGGGGTCAGCGATCGAGCAGCATGAGCGCATCCGAACGCGGCCTGTCACCCCGGCCACGAGCAGGGCCACGAGGAACAACGCGACCAGGCCGCCCAACACGTCCGTCATCCTGACCTCCTGCCAGCGCTGCTACTGGCCGCCGGAGACGTACTGGTTGAGCTGGTCGCGCTCGAACTCCAGCTCGCCGATGCGCGTCTTGACCGCGTCGCCGATGCTGACCAGCCCGTAGAGCCGGCCGTCCTGCATCACCGGGATGTGCCGGATCCGGCGCACGGTCATCAGCCGCATGAGGTCGTCGAGGCTGTCGCCGGGCTCGCACACGGCGAGGTCGGTGGACATGATCGTATCGACGGTGGCGGTCAAGGCATCCGGTCCCGCGGCGATGCGGCGCACGACGTCGCGCTCGGACACGATCCCCGTGACCTGCACGCCGTCGGGGCTGACGACCACCGCGCCGATGTTGTGCTCGGCGAGCACGTCCAACAGATCGTGTACCGACGCGAGCGGTTCGATGGTGACGACCGACCCGACGGCCTTGGCTGCCAACACGTCCCTGATCCGCATGTGCGCAGGGTAGTGCTGCGGGCGGGTTCGCGGCCAGAGGCGCCACCAACTGACACCAGTGCGGGAGCTGGTGCCAGCATGGGCCCGGTGAGCGCGCCGATGTCTGCTGCCCAGACGGGTGTGCTGTCGGGCACCGGGCACCCGCCGGGTGCGAGCGGTCCAGCTGTGGCCGCGGCCGCCTTGGCCTGGATCACCCTCGTGCTGTGGCTCGACGCCGACGGCTCACTGTGGCTGCAACGCGGTCTCGGGCTCGCCACCTGGGGCGTGCTGCTGGTCGTGCTGGGCTCGGAGCAGCCGCTCGTACGGCTGCAGACGGCCGTGGTGGTCGTCATCGCGACCGCGGTGGAGTACACGTTCTCCCCGCTGCTGGAGATCTACGTCTACCGCTTCGACAACGTGCCCGCCTACGTCTCGCCCGGCCATGGGCTGGTGTACGTGGCCGCGCTCGCACTGGGACGCTCCTCGGCCGTGCGCGCCCACCTGCGACTGTGCTCGGGCGTGGTGCTCGCGGTGGGGGGTGTTTGGGCGGTGTACGGGGTGACGCTGGCGGAGCGATCCGACGTGCTCGGGCTCTTCTGGTTCTGCTGCCTGGCGGGCTTCTTGCGCTGGGGGCCGTCCGGGCCGCTGTACGTCGGCGCGTTCCTCGTCGTGTCGTACCTGGAGATCGTCGGCACGGCACTCGGCACCTGGCAGTGGCAGCCGCGCGACCCCACCGGCCTGGTCACGATCGGCAACCCGCCGTCGGGTG
Source organism: Nocardioidaceae bacterium (assembly GCA_013698185.1). GTDB lineage: Bacteria > Actinomycetota > Actinomycetes > Propionibacteriales > Nocardioidaceae > JACCVL01. The sequence goes on along the minus strand of JACCVL010000012.1, from coordinate 6,399 downwards.
CCGCCGGCGGCTACGGCTGGTTCGACCTGTACGCGCTGCTGCTCGCGCCGCCGCTGCTGGCCAGGTGGCAGCGCTTGACGGCCGGCCGGGTCTGACCCAGCCCTCCCGACCTACCCGGCGACCGTGCGTTGACGTCGTGCCGGCGACCGATATGCACGATCGCCGGTCGCCGTGCGGATCAGCTCTCGTCGTCGCCGTCGGGCTCACGGCGCCGCGAACCGATGTCGTGCAGGCTGCCACCGTCACCGGGGTGTGGCCGCGCGTCACCCTCGTCGGGAAAGTGCCCGACGAACGCCATCGCGGCGTCGTGCAGATGCCCGTTGGTGGACAGCGCGTTGCGGCCCAGTGGCCCGGCCCGGCCGTCCAGGCCGGAGAAGCGGCCACCGGCCTCGTTGATGATGACCGTCAGTGCTGCCATGTCGTGCAGGGCCAGCTCGGGCTCGGCGGCGATGTCGACGGCGCCCTCGGCGACCATCATGTGGGACCAGAAGTCGCCGTAGGCTCGGCTGCGCCAGCAGCGGCGGGTCAGCGCGATGATCGCGTCGAGCCGGCCGATACGATCCCAGCCGCTCAGGTCGGAGTAGGAGAACGAGGCGTCACCGATCTCCTTGATGTCTGAGACCCGGCAGGGTTTGGCGTTCAGCAACGACCTGCCGGTCCAGCTGCCCCCGCCCGCCGACGCCCACCAGCGTCGCGCCAGCGCCGGGGCGGATACGCAGCCGACGACGACGTCGTCTCCTTCCATCAGGGCGATCAGGGTCGCCCACACCGGCACCCCGCGGATGTAGTTGTGGGTGCCGTCGATGGGGTCGACCACCCAGCGCCGGGGCCCCCACCCGGTCGAGCCCGCCTCCTCGCCGAGGACGGCGTCGCGGGGCCGGGCCCGGCCGAGCGTGCGGCGCACGCCCTCCTCGACGTTGAGGTCGGCGTCGCTCACCAAGGTGGTGTCGGGCTTGGCCGACACGTGCAGGTCCTGGGACCGGAAGCGCTCCATGGTCAGGGAGTCGGCATCGTCTGCGAGCACGTGCGCCAGCCTGAGGTCATCGGTGTGCGAGCGAGCTGCCATGGCCGAGAGGCTAGCCCCACGCCGGGCGGCGCCGGCGCGGAGCGGTTGAAGGCACCACCTGGAATCGGGTACGCGCAGCGACCTAGTCTCATGGTCAAGTCGACGAGACCTGCCGGTCTCGGCGCGGAAGGACACCGTGCTGCCCGACACCTTCAACGGCCTGCCGCTGCACAGCCTGACGGTGCATGCCACCGTCGTGCTGGTCCCGCTGGCCGGCCTGCTCGGAGTGCTGTTCGCCATCCCCCGCTCGCGCGGATGGGCCACCATCCCGCTGCCCCTGGTCGCCGCCGGTGCCGCGCTGTCCACCTGGGTCTCGATCCAGACCGGCGAGGCCCTGCAAGAAGCGGGTGGAAGGAACGCGGCGGGTCTGGACGGTCCGCTCGCCGACCTCATCGACCAGCACGCCGAGCTCGCCGATCAGCTACAGGCCATGGTGATCGTCTACGCGGGGGTCGCGATCCTCGCCGCCGTCGTTGCCCTGGTGAAGCGTGGCAGCGGAGCGGTCATCACCGCGCTCGGCGTGCTGCTGGTGCTCGGTGCGGTGGTGATCAGCATCCAGACGTACCGCGTGGGCGATCTCGGTGCCCAGGCGGTGTGGAACCCGACCGGCGACGTCGACTATGGCGCGGCCGACGACTAGCGGCCCGGCTCCGGCTCGTCACCCCGACGAGCCCAGCCCGTCCAGCGCCGCCACGTCGTCGGCGCTGAGCGTGAAGTCACCGACGTCGGCGTTGGCGGCGATGCGCTCTCGCTGCTGGGACTTGGGGATGACCACGACCCCGTGCTCGAGGTGCCAACGCACGATCACCTGGGCCGGACTGCGGCCCAGCCGCTCGGCGATGCCGACGATGTCGGGGTGCTCCAGCGTGCCACCGCGCAGCGCGCTGTAGCCCTCCAGCACGATGCCGCGCTCGCGGTGCCCGTCGAGCTCTGCGGAGTCGAACAGCAGCGGGCTCCACTCGACCTGGTTGACCGCGGGCCGCACCCCGCTCCCCTCGCTCAGCGCATCGATGGCGTCGAGGGAGAAGTTGCTGACGCCGATGTCTCGCGCGAGGCCGGCTGCCTGCGCCTGGACCAGCTCCCGCCAGCGGTCGATAGCGCCACCGCCTGACGGCGGCCAGTGGATCAGCCATAGGTCGACGTGGTCGACCCCCAGCTCGTCGAGGCTCTGCTGCAGGGTCTGGCGGGCGTCGAGCCGGTCCGGCGGCACCTTCGTGGTGACGAAGATGTCGTCTCGGTCGACTGCGGCGGACGCGAGGGCGGCGCCGACAGCGGCCTCGTTGCCGTAGACGTGGGCGGTGTCCACGTGGCGGTAGCCGGCCTCGAGCGCCCAGCGGGTCGCGTCGGTCGCCGCCGAGCCCTTCAGCTGCCAGGTGCCGAAGCCGAGCAGAGGCATGGAGCCGCCGCCCGGCAGGGCGGCGACGTCGGTGGGCACGGTCGGGGCGTGGTCGGTCATGGCCCGATCGTGCCGTACGACGCGGACCGTTGCAGGCTCAGCAGGCTCAGTCGCCGCGCTGGGGCTCCCGGCTGGCCAGCAACCTTCGCAGGGACTCCACCCGCTCGGGCTCCACCTGGCCCGCGGCGACGGCGACGTCGAGGCCGCACTCGGGGTCGTCGGCGGTGTGCCCGCAGCCGCGCGGACAGTCCGCCGTGGCGGCGTCGAGGTCGGGGAAGGCACCGATCAGCCGGCTGGGGTCGATATGGGCTAGCCCGAACGACCGGATGCCTGGCGTGTCGACGATCCACCCGCCGTCGGGCAGCCGCAACGCGATCGCCGACGTCGAGGTGTGGCGGCCCCGGCCGGTCACGGCGTTGACGCCCGCGGTGTCGCGCCGGGCGTCGGGCACCAGCGCGTTGACCAGCGTCGACTTCCCGACGCCGCTGTGTCCGACCAGCACGCTCACCGAGCCGCGCAACCGGTCCCGCACCTGCGTGAGGTCACCGCCCCGCTCCACCGCCACCGCCTCGACCCCGAGCGGACGGTAGGCGGCCAGCAGCTCGTCCGGTGAGGCGAGGTCGGCCTTGGTCAGGCACAGCAGGGCGTCCATGCTGGCATCGAGCGCGGCGACCAGGCACCTGTCGATCAGCCGAGGACGCGGCGGGGGGTCGGCCAGCGACGTCACGACGACCAGCCGGTCGGCGTTGGCCACCACGACCCGCTCGACCGGGTCGTCGTCGTCGGCGGTGCGGCGTAGCACGGTCCGCCGCGGCTCCACCTCGACGATGCGGGCGAGGCTGCCCTCGTCGCCGGTGCGGTCGCCGACGACCCGGACATTGTCGCCCACCACGACGCCTTTGCGGCCTAGCGATCGTGACTTCATCGCGGTCAGGACCCGGTCGCGGGCGAGGTCGCCGTCGGGGTCACGGATCAGCAGCGTGAACCGGCCGCGGTCCACCGTGGTCACCAGCGCGGTGGTGGCGTCGTCGTGCGCTGGTCGGTCCTTGGTGCGCGGGCGCGTACGCCGGCGGGGCCGGTCGTAGTGCGCCTCGTCGTCCCAACGGGTCATTGCAGGAGCCGGCGCCAGGCCGAGTCGAAGCCGGGGAACGTCTTCGCCGTCGTCTCGACGTCCTCGATCTCGATGCCCGCCACGGCCAGGCCGAGCACCGCCCCCGCATGCGCCATCCGGTGGTCGGCGTAGGTGTGCCAGCGCCCGGGGTGCAGCGCGCGAGGTTCGATTCGCAACCCGTCGTCGAGCTCGGTGACCGCACCACCCAGGGCGTTGATCTCGGCGGCGACGGCGGCCAGCCGGTCGGTCTCGTGCCCGCGCAGATGCGCGATGCCAGTGAGCGCGCTGGTGCCGCCTGCCAGAGCGCACAGCGCGGCGACGACCGGCGTCAGCTCGCCGACGTCGTGCAGGTCGAGGCTGACCCCGGCGATCGTGTCGGTTCCGCTGACGACGAGGTCAGGACCGTCACGGACCACCTCCGCGCCCATCGCGGCCAGGATGTGACGCAGCTCGTCGCCGGCCTGGTCGGTGCTCTCGGGCCAGCCCTGCACGCGGACGCGACCACCGGTGACCAGCGCCGCCGCCACGAACGGCGCGGCGTTGGACAGGTCGGGCTCCACGTCGACGTCGAGCGGGGCGATCTCGCCGGGACGCACCGCCCACCGGTTGAGCTCGGCGTCGTCCACCTCGACGCCACGACGTCGCAGCTCGGCGACTGTCATCTCCACGTGCGGCAGCGACGGCATCGGCTTGCCGTGGTGGCGGACGTCCACACCGTCGTCGAAGCGGGCACCGACGAGCAGCAGCGCGGACACGAACTGGCTGGAGGCGGAGGCGTCGAGGTCGACGACCCCGCCGCGTATGGCCCCGTTGCCATGCACCGTGAACGGCAGCGTCAGGCTGTCGGCACCGGCACCGGCACCGGCATCGACGTTGACTCCGAGGCTGCGCAGCGCCGACACCGTCTGGTCCATCGGTCGCTCGCGGGCCCGCGTGTCCCCGTCGAAGCGGACCGGCCCGTCCGCCAGCGCCGCGACGGGCGGTACGAAGCGCATGACGGTGCCCGCCAGCCCGCAGTCGACCTCGGCCGGACCGCGCAACGGGGCGGGGACGACCCGCCAGGCTGGGGTGGCCTCGTCGGGCGTGATCGACACGCCCAGGGAGCGCAGTGCGCCGGCCATCAGGTCGGTGTCGCGCGCTCGCAGCGGTCGGCGCACCGTGGAGGGCTCGGAGGCCAGCGCGGACAGCACCAGGATCCGGTTGGTCAGGGACTTGCTGCCCGGCAGCGACACCGATGCGTCGACCCGATGCTCACCTCGGCTGAGCGCAGACGGAGCGGCCCACCACGGCGTTGCCGCCGCGGAGGTCATCGCCGTCACGTCCATCGCCTGCGAGCCTAACGACCAACCGGCACCGGACGGGCCGGTCAGCTGTCGCGCTGCACCTTGCGCTTGACGCGCCGGGCCGCGATCTCGACTCGCTCGCGGGCCGAGGGCTCGACGTCGACGGCGGCGATCAGCAGCCCGCCGGCCATCGACACGTTCTTGAAGAACTGCTGGCGCTGCTGGACCTTGGCCTGCTGGTCGGTCTCCTTCCAGAACGGGTGCCCGGTCAACGTGGTCGGGACCAGGCTGCCGATCAGCAGGAGCGAGGCGACCCGCGGGAAGTGTCCGGTGGCCAGCGCGAGGCCCGCTGCGACCTTGAGCGCACCGTCGGCGCGGACCCAGCCCGCAGTGTCGGACGGCAGTGGCACCGCCGTGGGGATTCGCGACTCGATCAGCGGCGCGACCCGCTGGGTCACCGGCCTGGCGGCCGGCGCCAGGGCGGCGGCGTTGCGGATCTCGTCGATACCTCCCGCGACGAACATCGAGGACAGCATCGGGCGGGCGAGTGAGCGGATCAACGTCATGCGCCCTTTCTATCGTGTCGAGCGCAGGCCTGCCCAGCGGTGGGTCACGACGTGAGCGGTGCAGGTCTCGGGGGAACAGTGTCGCCGCACGGATGTTGTCAACGCTGACCAGCCGGGCGGTCCACCGTTCGAGCCCGATCGCGAAGCCGCCGTACGGAGGGAGGCCGTGCCGGAACGAGTCGACGTATGCCGCGCACGGTTCCTGTGGCTCTCCACGATCGGCCAACGCCCGTGGGTAGTCGGAGTTCCGGTGCAGGCGCCGCCATGCCGTGACGGTTCGAGGCCGCGGAAGATGAGGTCGAAGGAGTTCGACCAGCGTGGGTCAGCGGCCGTACGTGGTCTCGTCCATGCCATGCAGGTGTGGCAGGTCCAAGGCAACCGACCGGCTCGGACAGACGATCATGCCTTGTTGTTGCTGGGACGGCATGAATGCATGATCGCCGGGACGCCGGCCGGTCGCTGGGACGCCGGCCGCCGGGACGCCGGTCCGCCCGCCCAGACGATCGCCCCCGCGTACGCGGGTGTGGCACGCTCGGCGCCATGTGCGGTCGGTACGCAGCAAGCCGGTCACCGGACGACCTCGTCGAGGAGTTCGAGGTCGACCACGTCGCCGACGCGGACCACCCCGCGCCGAGCTACAACGTTGCGCCCACCGACCCCGTCCCAGCGGTGCTCACCCGGCCTCCACGGGGTCGTCGCGAGGCCCCCGCCGTCCGCCAGCTGGCGGTGCTGCGCTGGGGCCTGGTGCCCTCCTGGGCCAAGGACCCGTCGATCGGCAGCCGTCTGATCAACGCGCGCAAGGAGACCGTGGCGGACAAGCCGGCCTTCCGCAAGGCTTTCGCCCGGCGCCGCTGCCTGCTGCCGGCCGACGGGTACTACGAGTGGTACGAGACCGAGCAACGCACGGTCAAGGGCAAGCCGGTCAAGCAGCCGTTCTTCATCCGCCCGCGCGACACCGGCTCACTGGCGATGGCCGG
>JACCVL010000309.1 GCA_013698185.1 Nocardioidaceae bacterium | reverse complement strand
CAACTGCTCGCCTGCTTCTCCACGCGGCGAGCGAACAACGGCGGCACCGAGGCCATCGACAGGATCATCGAACTACACCGCCGCATCGCCCGCGGCTTCCGCAAGGCCCTGACCCAGTTCACCGGCTACTCAGCCCCCGGCGCGTCGTACCACCCAACCCTCTCAACTCCGAAGAGCCGGTTATCCAGCAGCGTTGGATCCGATCGAGCCGAGTCGCGAGCGTGGCGCAAAGCGAATGGCGGCCGCGATCCGCCCGGATGCCAAGTGCGACCCCGGAAGGCGCATCATTGCGCCTAAGTGCGCCCACTAAGACGCGTCGTTGCCAGAGTCGTAGGATGCGCCTCGGCGCCGAGTTCGATCGCCTCAGAGGGCCAACCGAGCGCCGGCTGCGAGGTTGCGCAGCCGCGCGCGGCGGAAAGAGGGCTCGTCGTGCTGCCTCGGCTTACCAGCCATGATCACACTCCGCGCCGTCGCGTTGGCGCCGCCCCAGTCACCCGCGGGTGCTGTCCTGTACGTCGGTGACCACGTCGACGAACGTCTTCGCGGTCTGCTTGTCCAGCATCCGCACCGCGACCTTGCCGTCAGCGTCGATGACGTAGGTGGTGGGCACCGCCGCGGCGGTGAGGCTGTCGCGGAAGCCCAGCAGCAGGCTGCTGGCCGGGTCGTACAGGCTCGGCCAGGTCACACTGTTGCGTTCTTCGAAGGCGCGGGCAGCCGACCGGTCGTCGCGGATGTTGAGCCCGAGGAACGCGACCTCGCCGGCGGGCAGCTGTCGCCGGGCGGCCACCAGGTCGTCGACCTCCTCTCGACACGGCACACACCACGATCCCCACACGTTGACCAGCACGGTCTTGCCAGCGAAGTCGGCCAGCGACACCTGCTCCCCGGTCACTGTTTGCCCGGCCAGGTCCGGCGCCACCACTCGCTCACCGACCGGGACCACGGTGATGTCGTAGTCGGCCTGGGTGAAGCCGCCGGTGGAACGTTCCGCCTTGAGTCCGCCCGCACAGCCCGAGAGCACGACGACCCCGCAGAGCACAGCCGCAGCGGTGCGGGCCGCGCGGGCTCCGTACGGGCGGCTCATCGCAACGCCTCGAGACCGTCGCGCAGGGTGGTCTCATCGATCTCACCGATGCTGCGCAACGCAATGGCGCCCTCGCGGTCAAGCACCAGCGTGACCGGGAGCCCCTGCACGATCCGCAGCCGACGCAGCAGCTCGCCCTCGGGGTCGTACAACTGCTCGAAACGCACCCCCGTGGACCGCAACAGCTCAGCCGCGGCCTTCGGCTGGTCCTGGGTGTCGATCCCGATGAAGCGCACCGCGCCACCGCTGTCGGCCGCGACCTCTGCCAGCATCGGCATCTCGTGCCGGCACGGGCCGCACCAGCTGGCCCAGAAGTTCACCACCGTCACACCGCCGACCAAGGTCGCGGTGTCCACGGGCCCGCCCGGACCTAGGCAGTCCAACCTCAGCGAGGGCAGATCCTTTGCCGCCGCCGCGCCGGCACCGCCCGCCCGTGCGCACCGCACGTCAAAAACCGGGGCTTTCAACTCTGGCCCGGCGTAGGCCGCACCAGCCGACCCCTCCGACACCGGCCGAGGTGCCTGCGCCGACGGTGCCGCGCAGGCACTCATCAGCGCCGCCGCGGCGAAGGCCGCCACTCCCCGACTCGTACTCATCCACTCTCCCCGACGGTTAACTGATCTCCCACCGACGTGACCGAACCACCGCCAGCAGCGCGCAGCCAAACTACTATCTCTGATAGGACATAGCGAGGATGGGTCATCGATGCGGGAGCAGCTGCGGCGCAGCAGGCACCGGACACAGCCCGGTCTGGGCGGCGGCGGCTGCGGGTGTCACAGCGAGGACGACAGGCAGGATGAGGCTCGCGGCGATCACGACGCTGCGGGCCCCCAGCACAGCGGCGCGGGCAGGCTGCGCCGGAGACAACAGGTGGTGCAGGCGCGGCACCAGCGCCGATCGCGCCGTCTGCCCGGTTGCGACCCCTGTCGCCTGGCCTTCGACCGGTTGGTGGGGACTGCTGAACGTGTGCAGGGCCCGCAGGGCCGACGCGACCGAGTGGCGGCCACCACGGCGTGCCGACACGTCGTCGGCCACCATCTCGACCAGGACGGCGATCTCGGTCTCGGCGGCGCGTAGCAGCGGAACGCCAGGGAACCCCCGCCGCAGTGCGCGCGCCGCCGCCACCACCAGGTGGTGATGCTGCCGCAGGTGGGCGAGCTCGTGCGCCAGCACGGCTCGGCGCTCGCGGGTACCGAGAGCCGAGAGTGCGGCCGTGGTGAAGACGACTTTTCCGCCTCGACCGGGCAGACAGTAAACGGCGACGGCCTCGTGGTCGAGGACGAGGGCATCCAGTGCGCCCGCAGGGCGCGCGACCAGCATCAGCATCCGGCGTTGCCGCCCCCGCTCACGCCGCCCCGCCCACAGGTCATGGCCCAACAACACCCCGCACCGAGCGACCGCACCGACCAGAACGGCACCGACCAGAGCGCCGGCGGTGCTGCCGCCGGGAGCGGCGTAGGCAGCGTCGAAGGCTGCCACGCACGCGTGCGCCGCGCGGGCGGCGACCACGGACAGCGGTGACCCCGGCAGCAGCAGGACGAACCCTGCAAGCCCGGTCGCGGTGAGCGCCGACAACGAGGCGGCCTGCCAAGCCGCGACGCCCAGGCGAGGCGACCGGTGCGGCCATCGCGCGCGGCGGAGTGCCCACGACCCTGCCGTCGACATCAGCAGCGCGTACCCCAGCAGCAGCACCGCCGGGGTCATGGCGAGGACTCGCTGTCCTCGGCGGCAAGCAGCCTGCGCAACCTGCGCAGCTCCGGGGCGCTGATGGCGTCGAGGAAGTGCATCAAGGTCCCGGTGCGGTCCTCGGCCCCCTCGAGCACCTCGACCATCAGGTCCGCGGTGAACCGTTCACGCGTCTTCACCGGCTCGTACCGCCAGGCGCGCCCCTCCATCTCGCGGGAAAGAAAACCCTTGCGATGCAGGTTGTCCATGACCGTCATGACCGTCGTGTAGGCGATCGAGCGGGTGCGTTGCATCTCCCCCAGGACATCGCGCACGGTCGCAGAGCCCTCCCGCGACCACAGCACGTCCATGACCACGGCCTCGAGCTCGCCGAACTGTCTCACCGCATCCTCCGCCGACTGTCAGCGCCGTGACGGCCAACCCGCTCCGCCGCTTGAGCCTACTGCGACTACTATCCTGGGTAGGAATCGGGATGACCGGGTCGTTGCACACATCCGCCCGCCTGGTCTGTCCCTCCCCGACACAGGAGCCCCCATGCCGAACACGACGCGACGCGGGGCGGCCCGCGCGCCCGTCGCCCGCCCAGCGGCCCGAGCAAGCGCTGTGCCCACGCCTTCAACCCGGTCGTGGGCGGTGCCGGCGGTGGTTGCCGCGGTGGCACTGCTCGCCGGCGGGGCGTACGTGGTCACCCAGGGCGAGGAGAGCGTTGGCGCGGCAGACGCGCCGTACGTGGGTGGGGATCTGCACACCGTCACTGCCGTCGACGACAAGCTCTACGTCGGCGGCCACGACGGCGTCGCCGTGTCCACCGATGGTGGCCAGACCTGGGAGTCGGTGCCCTCACTCGACGGGGCGGATGCGATGGGCTGGGCACAGACCGACGAGGGGCTGCTCGTCGGCGGACACCCTGGCCTGTACCGGTCCAGCGACAACGGTGCCACCTTCGCCAAATCCGCCGTCGCCGATGGCCAGGTGAGCGACATCCACGCCCTCGGCGCCGCCGGTGACGTCGCCTACCTGGCCTCGCCCGCGGCCGGCCTGCTGGCTAGCACCGACGGCGGCACTACCTGGGAGTCTCGCAATGCCGACGTCGGGCAGGGCTTCATGGGCACCGTCCTGGTCGACCCGACCGACCCCGACCGGCTGATCGCCCCCGACATGCAGAACGGGCTGGTCGCCAGCAGCGACGGCGGCACGACGTGGACGGTGCTCGGCGGCCCCAGCGGGGCGATGTCCGCGGCCTGGGACCCCACCGACACCGAACGGATCGTCGCGGTCGGCATGGGCGGCGGCGCGCTCAGCAGCGACGGTGGCCAGACGTGGAGCGACCTGGCGCTGCCCAGCGGAACCTCGGCGGCCACGTACTCCTCCGACGGCAGGAGTCTGTACGCCGCAGCGCTGGACGGCGACACCGCGCGCGTCTGGGTGAGCACCGACGGTGGCGCGACCTGGCGCGAGGTCTGACGGCACCCCCGGCCGAGCCGGCGTCGTGGCGCCGCGCCACGTAAAGGGTCGCTGAGCCACGTAAACGTGGCGGAGGACGCAGCGCGTGGGCCGGGCGGACGACCCCGTGACTCCGTGCGCTACGACCTGAGCCATCAGGCCGGCTGGTAGAAGTTCCGCTCCCAGCGGTGCCGGGCCAGGGCGGCCCGGCGGTCCTCGGCGAGCGGCCGCCCGTCACTGACCGCGGCGTTGCGCTCCACGTTGCGTACGCTGCGCATCCCGGCGATGACGGTGGAGACCGCAGGCGACGTGAGCACGTAGCGCAGGGCGTACTCGGCCAGCTCGTCCCGCTCGATCCCGACGTCAGCCACCAGCGCGTCCACGCGCTCGCCCAGCTGGCGCAACCGGTCCCCACCGAAATAGACGTTGCGCCAGTCGCCCTCGGGGAACTCGGTGCCGGCGCCGACCCGGCCGGTCAGGCCGCCCTCGTCCAGCGACACCCGCACGATCACGCCGACCCCGTGCTCGGCGCACGCCGGCAGCAGCTGCTCCTCCGGCTGCTGGTGGAACACGTTGTAGATGACCTGGACGGTGTCGACGACTCCGGTGCCGATGAGCTCGAGTGCGTTCTCGGGCTGGTAGTCGTTGATCGAGACGCCGAAGGCGCGGATCTTCCCCTCCTGCTTGAGCGCGTCGACGGTCTCCAACCAGTCCCCGCGGCCGACCCACTCATCGCTCCACACGTGGAACTGGAAGACGTCGAACGCCTCCAAGCCCGACACCCGCAGGCTGGTCTCCAGGTTCTCCCGGATGTGTGCGCCAGGAAACGTCTGCATCGGGTCCAGGCCGCTGGGCGCGGGGAACGTGTCGCTGAGCGGCGGCACCTTGGTGGCGACATACAGGTCCTCGCCGCCGTGCTCGCGTACGACGCGGCCGACGATGCGTTCGCTGTCGTTGTAGCCACGGGCGGTGTCGATGAAGTTGACGCCGAGCTCGATCGCCTGGTGCAGCGCGCGCACCGACTCGTCCTCCTGCGCTCCGACCCACATGCCGCCGCCGATGCCCCAGGCGCCGTAGCCGATCTCCGAGACCTGCAAACCGGTACGGCCGAGCGTGCGGTACTCCATGAGGTTCCTCCTACGATCGATGGACCAGCGGATGCATTCAAGCACCGCGCGGCTGGGCCGGCTCGGTGGCCGATCCCGCCGGGAGCCACGCCTCGTCCCAGGCGAACCAGGCGCCAGACGAGCCCGTGAGCAGCGCCTCGAAACGGTACGGCGCCAGGAACGTCGAGACGGGGAGATGCTCGACGTCGACGAAGCGTAGCTCGAGGCTCTCACCGTCGAGGGCTACCAGCTCGCCACCGACCACGTCGCACGCGAACACCGATGTCGTCACCTCAAGCCGGTCCCCGTGCGGGTAGACGATGAGCTGCGGGCCGACGACGCCCACCAGCCGGACGGGGCGTACGACCAGCCCGGTCTCCTCATGCACCTCGCGGACCAGAGCCTGCGCCGGCGCCTCGCCCGGATCGATGGCGCCACCCGGGAGGCTCCACTGTCCGGAGTCCGAGCGGCGCTCCAGCAGCAGCCGGCCACCGTCGTCGCGCACGAGCGCCGAGACGCCGGGGTGCAGGAGCAGACCCGTGCCGACGTGCCGGCGCAGGTCGGCGAGGTACGTGCTGATGCCCATCAGCCCATCATCCCCGGCCGCGGCTCCCGAGACCGCGCGAGCGATCATGCATTGCAGTCGCCCCGGTGACTGCAATGCGTGGTCGCTCGTCCGTTCGACGCCACACTGTCCGCGAAACGGCCCATTCCGGACAGCGGTCGAATGCAGATCGAACCGCGTCGGGGTTTGATGGAGGCGTCAATGTCTGACCGGAAAGCGGAGCGAAATGACGACAGCCGCCGGTGACGACACCGCAGCACCGGCGCAACGGCTGGGGACCGATCACGACCCCGCGTTGCTCGCGGAGCTGTTAGCGCGTCAATCGGTGCGCACGGTCTACCAGCCGGTGGTCGAGCTGTACACCGGCGTGGTCGTCGGGTACGAGGCCCTGTCGCGCGGTCCGCAAGGCTCCGCCCTGGAGCAGCCGGACCAGCTCTTCGCGGCCGCCCGCCGGTCCCAGCAGCTTGCCGAGCTCGACGGGCACTGCCAGAGCGCGGCGCTGGCCGGAGCGCACGGGGCCGGGCTGCTCGCGCCGTGGACGCTTTTCATCAACGTGGAGCCCGACGCGAGTGCCCCCAGACCGCTCCCCCTGCCCTCGAGCGGACCGGCCGGCGCCGGCCGCCCCATGCGGGTCATCGTGGAGCTCACCGAGCGGGCCCTCACCGACCGGCCCGCGGACCTGCTGCGCCGGGTGGCGGCCTTCCGGACTGCGGGGTGGGGCATCGCCCTCGACGACGTCGGCGCCGACCCGGCGTCGCTGGCACTGCTGCCCCTGTTGCGCCCGGACGTGATCAAGCTCGACCTGCGGCTCGTCCAAGACAAGCCCGACGCGCGCATCGCACAGATCGTCAACGCGGTCAACGCCGAGGCCGAGCGGTCCGGCGCGGTGGTGCTGGCCGAGGGCATCGAGACCGAAGCACACCTGGCCATCGCCAAGTCGCTCGGCGCCACTTTGGGTCAGGGCTGGCTGCTCGGCCGCCCCGGGCCGCTCCCGGTCTCGACCCGCCCCGCGTCCGGCCGACAGGTGCCCGCTGCGGTGCCGATCGCGTCCCACCCGGTGATGCCCGACGGCGCCAGCCCGTTCGAGCTCGTCGCCGGCTCCCGCGCCGTACGACAAGCCACCAAGTCGCTGTTGCTCGAGGTCAGCAGGCACCTCGAACGCCAGGCCCTGTCCTCGTCCGACTCGGCCGTCGTGCTCGCCACCTTCCAGAACGCCGACCACCTCACCACGGCGACCGTCCAGCGCTATGCAGAGCTCGCCGCCAAGGCCGCGTTCGTCGGCGTCTTCGGAGCCGACATACCGGCCACCCCGGCCCCGGGGGTACGGGGTGCGGATCTGGCCGAGGGTGACGTCGTGCTGAGCGAGTGGGACGTGGCCGTCGTGGGGCCGCACTTTGCTGGTGCACTGGTCTCGCGGGACCTCGGGGACGACGGCCCGGAGCTGGATCGGCGATTCGACTACATCCTCACCCACGACCGCACGCTGGCCGTACACGTGGCCGGCAGCCTCATGACCCGCATGCACGCCGAGGGCGGCGCGGCTCGGGCCGGACAGACGTAAACCCCGGCCCGAGGTTCGTAGCGCTCGGACCGGGGTCGGCCGGGTGGGGCGAGATCAGGAGTCTGCGGGCTCCCGCATCTGCGGGATGCCCGAGGTGCTGCTCAGCAGGCCACGGACCTCAGACTCACGGTAGCGACGGTGCCCACCGAGGGTGCGGATCGAGCTGAGCTTGCCGGCCTTGGCCCAGCGGGTGACGGTCTTGGGGTCGACCCTGAACAACGCGGCGACCTCGGAAGGCGTGAGCAGTGACTCCGTCTCACTGACGGGGCGCGCGGTCATGGGTCGTCCCTCCTCGACTCCTCCACAGCGGAGGATGTCTGCTGCTGACACCGAGTCTGGCACGCCGCTGACACCAAATGCCGGATTCAGGGCGCCAACCATACGTTCGGACAGTGATATGCCCGATACAGACAGTACACACATACCCAGGTCGGACGATACTCCGCTCGTGGCTCAGCTGGCCCGCTCGCGAAGCGCGTACGTGGCCCAGCGCTCGCGGAGCTGGCTGTGCATGTCCGCAGCGAGCTCCGTCCGTCCAGCCGCCAGGGCGTCCATCGTGTCGGCGACCTCGCGCGCGGAACGGATCGGCTCGTCCGGATCGAGGTCACGCACGATCGGTCCGAGGCCGGCCAGGTCGAGCTCGACCACACCGTCACCACCGAAGCGTTCGAGCCATCGCGCGGTCTCGATCGTCTCGGTGCGCAGCGCGCCGAGCAGCTCACCCTCGGGGTCGTGCCGGCGCAAGGCCGCGACCGCTCGCCCGGCACGACGACGCGCATACGGCATCGGGGTACGAAAGCGCGGGTGGCCGTCACTCGGGTCGGCATGGAGGTCACTGTCGGCCACCAGCACCAGCCAGCCCAGCGGAGGCCGCCAGGTGGCCACCCGTACGTGCCCGGCCTCGTCCGCAGCCGGTGCGAGGAACGTCCGGCCGTCGTACCGCAAGGCGAAGGCGGCCGCGGCAGCCTGTACCGCGGGCGACTGCGCCGACCGGGTGACGCCCAGCAGCGCCTGTCGTTGCTGGGCGAGCGTCACCGCTGACGTGTCCAGGCCAGCGTCAACGACCCGCTGCGTGGCCGCGGACTCACTCGGCGACACCGGCTCGTACACCCGGAGGTAGACGGCGTACGGCAGCACCTCAGTGAGCCTCATGCGGAGCGCGCCGGGTCAGCGTGCGGCCGACTCCGAGGAGCCGTAGCCGTACTCGTCCTCGTCGTCGCCGGCTGCTGCACGCTCTGGGGCAGCCTCGTCCCCGTGCAGCTCTCGCTGCAACTCAGAGAAGTCGGTCTCCAACGTGCGGTACTTCAGGTCTCGGGCGACCTTCGTCTGCTTGGCCTTCGCTCGGCCGCGGCCCATAGGTCGACCCCCTTACACAGGTCCGGCCGAGCAACTCCAAGAGCCACCCGGACACGTCAACAAGTCTCTCGTGCCATGAACAATACCCGGCTCCGAGAGCGCTGCGCACTCCGACCGGCCAGCGGCGCGTTGACTCGCGTCTGTGCCTAGCGGTGACGCCCGACGAGCTCCACCGTCGCGGTCTGCTCGCCGCCGGCGCGGGCGGCGAGCACCTCGCCGCACACCCAGGCGGGTACGTGACGATTGGTCAGCAGGCGTACGGCCTCGGCTGCTGCGTCGGGCGCCACGACGGCGATCATGCCCACCCCCATGTTGAGCGTGCTCTCCAGGTCGGCGGCCGCCACCGCGCCGACTCCCCCGACGAGGTCGAAGATCGGCTGCGGGGTCCACGTGTCGCGCTCCACGGTGGCGGCCAAGTGCGGCGGCAGCACCCGAGCCAGGTTTGCCGCCAGGCCGCCACCGGTGATGTGGGCCATCGCGTGCACATCGGCACCGGCTGCCAGCGCCAGGCAGTCGCGGGCATACACGCGTGTCGGCTCGAGCAGCTCGTCACCGAGAGTTCGGCCGAGCTCGTCGACCTGGCGGTCGAGCGTCCAGCCGGCCTCGTCGAGCAGCACGTGCCGGACCAGGGAGTAGCCGTTGCTGTGCAGACCAGACGACGCCATCGCGACCAGCACGTCCCCCGCGGCCACCAGGTGGGGGCCGAGCAGGTCCGCCGCCTCGACCACGCCGGTGGTGGCGCCGGCAACGTCGTACTCGTCGGGCCCCAGCAGTCCGGGGTGCTCGGCGGTCTCGCCACCCAGCAGCGCACAGCCGGCGACGATGCAGGCCTCGGCGACGCCCTGCACGATTGCAGCGATCCGCTCGGGGCGCACCCGCCCGCAGGCGATGTAGTCGGTGAGATAGATCGGCTCCGCCCCGCAGACCACGAGGTCGTCGACGAGCATCCCGACGAGGTCGAAGCCGATCGTGTGGTGCCGGTCCATAGCTTGGGCGATCGCCACCTTGGTGCCGACGCCATCGGCCGACGTCGCGAGCAGCGGCCGCTCGTACGCCTTGAGCGCGGAGGCGTCGAACAACCCGGCGAAGCCACCGATGCCGCCGACAACCTCGGGCCGGCGGGCCTTGTCGACCCACTCGCGCATCAGCTCGACCGCACGGTCACCCGCTTCAATCGACACCCCCGCCGATGCGTAGCTGGTCACTCGGCGGCCACACTCGCCGCCGGTTCTGCCGCGGGCAGCACCAGCTCCAGGTCGTCGTCGGGGCTCGGATCCGTCCCGTCGGAGCCGAGCTCGAGCAGGTCCTTGCCGAGCATGCTCGCGTCCGGCAGCGCCACGGGATAGACACCGTCGAAGCAGGCGCGGCACAGGTCCGACTTGGGCACCCCGGTGGCGGACACCAGCTCGTCGAGGTCGACATAGCCGAGCGAGTCCGCGCCGATCGACCGACGGATCTCCTCGGTGTCGAGCCCGCTCGCGATGAGCTCGGCCCGGCTGGCGAAGTCGATGCCGTAGAAGCACGGCCACCTCACCGGCGGGCTCGAGATGCGGACGTGCACCTCGAGCGCACCGGCCTCACGCAGCATCCGGACCAGGGCGCGCTGGGTGTTGCCGCGCACGATCGAGTCGTCGACGACAACCAGCCGCCGGCCGGCGATCACGTCGCGCAGCGGGTTGAGCTTGAGCCTGATGCCGAGCTGCCGGATGGTCTGGCTCGGCTGGATGAACGTCCGCCCCACGTAGGAGTTCTTGACCAGCCCCTGCCCGTACGCGATGCCCGACTCCTCGGCGAACCCGATCGCCGCCGGCGTACCCGACTCCGGCACGGGGATCACCAAGTCCGCCTCGGCCGGGTGCTCACGGGCGAGACGCCGTCCGACCTCGACCCGGGCCGCGTGCACGCGTCGATCCGAGATCACGGTGTCGGGCCGGGCCAGGTAGACGAACTCGAACAGGCACCCCTTGGGCGCCTTCTCGGCAAAAGTCTTCGTGCGCAGCCCGTGCTCGTCGACGGCGACAAGCTCGCCCGGCTCGATCTCCCGCAGGTAGGAGGCGCCGACGATGTCCAGCGCTGCGGTCTCACTCGCGACGACCCAGCCGCGCTCCAGCCGCCCGAGCACCAACGGCCGGATGCCTTGGGGGTCGCGCGCGGCATACAGGGTGGTCTCGTCCATCCACACCAGCGAGAAGGCCCCGCGCAGGGCACGGAGCACCTCGACCGCGGCGTCCTCGAGCGGCCGGTCCGGGTACGACGCGAGCAGTCCGGTCATCACGCCGGTGTCGGTCGTCTCGGCCTCGCGTACGCGCGTCGCCGTCAGCTGGCCCGACTCCCCGGCGCGCTCGTCGAGCAACGCCAGGAGATCGCGGGTGTTGGTGAGGTTGCCGTTGTGGCCGAGCGCCAGTGCGCCCAGCGCCGTGGACCGGAACGTCGGCTGGGCGTTGACCCAGGTGCTCGCCCCGGTGGTCGAGTAGCGGCTGTGCCCGATCGCCAGGTGGCCCTTGAGCGACTCGAGCGTGGGCTCGTCAAAAACCTGCGACACCAGACCCATGTCCTTGTACACCAGGATCTGACGGCCGTTGCTGACCGCGATACCCGCCGACTCCTGGCCGCGGTGCTGCAGGGCGTACAGGCCGAAGTACGTCAGCTTGGCGACGTCCTCGCCCGGTGCCCACACCCCGAACACACCGCAGGCGTCTTGGGGTCCGGCATCGTGGGGGTCGAGATCGGCTGTCAGCCGTCCGTCTCCGCGAGGCACGGCGCCCATCGTACGCATCGCCGCGCGTTGTCACCGCCGTGGCGTGCGAGAACGCCGTGCAGCGGTGACAACTCGGGGGGTGGTCAGGGGGTGAGCCGGTCGAGCAGCAACGCCTCGGCCAGGCAGACGCGCGCGAACTCCCCCAGGTGCAACCCTTCGTTGGCCCCGTGCGCCCGGGTGTCGGGATCCTCGACGCCGGTCACCACGATGGCCGCGTCGGGGAACGCCGCGGCGAACTCGGCGATGAACGGGATGGATCCCCCCACCCCGATGTCCACCGGCTCGGCGCCGTCCCAGGCGTCCGCGAAAGCCGTACGCGCCGCGTCGAACGCGAGGCCGCGCGCGTCGATGGCGTACGGCTGCCCCAGGTCGGGGTCCGAGACACTCACCCGCGCGCCCCAGGCGACGTGGTCCTCGAGGTGGCGTGTGAGTGCGACCAGCGCCGCGTGGCAGTCGTCGCCGGGTGCCACCCGAAGGCTGACCTTGGCGCGTGCGACCGGCACCAGCGTGTTCGAGGCGTGCGCAGTCGCCGGCGCGTCGAGGCCGGTGACCGCGATCGCCGGCCGGGTCCACAGCCGCGACACCACCGACCCGGTGCCGATCAGCTGGACGCCGTCGAGCACCGACGACTCCGCGCGCAGCCGGTCCTCGGGGTAGACCAGGTCGCTCGCAGGCCCCGACACCAGCCCGTCGACGGCAACGTTGCCGGCCTCGTCGTGCAGCGTGGCCAGCAGCCGCGCCAGCGTGGTCAGCGCATCGGGCACCACCCCGCCCCACATGCCCGAGTGCACACCGTGGTCGAGCGTGCGCACCTCCACGATGCAGTTGACCAACCCGCGTAGCGAGGTGGTCAACGCCGGTGCGTCGATGTCCCAGTTCGTCGAGTCGGCGATCACGAACACGTCGGCCGCGAGCCGGTCGTGGTGGCGACCCAGGATGTCGGGCAGCGAGGCCGAGCCGGACTCCTCCTCCCCCTCGACGAAGACGGTCAGGCCAACCGGCGGCTGGCCGGCATGAGCGAGGTAGGCCGCGAGGTGCGCGGCGATGCCCGCCTTGTCGTCGGCCGCACCCCGGGCGAACAGCCGTCCGGCACGCTCGGTCGGCTCGAACGGCGGGCTGTCCCAGTCGGCCTCGTTGCCGGGCGGCTGCACGTCGTGGTGGGCGTAGAGCAGCACCGTCGGCGCTCCGGGCGGCGCCGGGTGCCGGGCGAGCACTGCGGGCCGGCCGCCCTCGGTGAGGATCTCGACCTCGGGGAAGCCGGCCTCGGTGAGGATGCGCGCCACCGCCTGCGCACTGGCCTGCACCTGCGGAGCGTCCCCCTCGACGTCGCTGACCGACGGAATGCGTACGAGCTCCTCGAGCCAGGCCCGCACACGCGGCATCGCCTCGTCGGTGGCCGTTCGGAGGGCGTCGGTGCGGGAGGTGGCGGGCTCGGTCATGGTCATGGTCCCGAGCCTATGCACAAGCAGCTCCTCCGCGGGGCGCCGGCGCTACGCCACGTAAACGTGGCAGAGCGACCCTTTGCGAGGCGCCCACCCCCCCGTAAAGGGTCAGTACGCCACGTTTACGTGGCGCGGGGCAGGCGGCCGGGGCCGGGCAGCGGCAGCACCGCCGACAGGTCGGAGCGTTCGCCCGAGGCCACCACCCGCCCGGCGGCGACCGCATCCGCCCACGGCTCGGCCCCGGTGGCCACGGCGATCCAGGTGTCCGCGTCGGTCTCGACCACCGCAGGTGGGGTGCCACGGGTGTGCCGGGCGCCCGCGAGGCACTGGACCACCGCGTACGGCGGCACCCTCACCTCGACGCTGGCACCCGGGTGGGTCATGGTCAGCAGCGCGAGCAGATGCTTGACGAGCAGCCGCTCGTCGCCTGCCTCCGGCACGCCGGCGAGCCGGCGGCCAAGCGCGGCCTCGACCTGCTCGGCGGGGGCGGGGCGTAGGCGGACGGGCACCGGCCCAGCCTAGGAGCCAGCGATCCGGCCTCCGCGGGTACTGGCCCCATCCACCCCACCCGTACCGTCGGCCACTTTCGCATCAGCCGATCGGTCGACTCAGACCGGCACCGTAGGCGACCGCACGACCAGGTCGTACGGTCGATGACCGTGCATACCGCAACCCTCCGACTCGTCGTTGCCACGCTGGCCGCTGTCCTGACCGCGTCGCTGGCCGTCGCCGTGCAGGCGCCGGTCGCAGCCGCCGGCTCGGGACGGCCCGCCGACGACAGCGCCTCGGCGCGCGGGCTCGGGCTCAAGGCGTTCCGCAGCCAGGGCTCGTTCACCGGCTACGGCTTCGACCGCTGCATCACCCCGAGCCAGCGCGACATGAACGAATGGCGCCGCACGTCGCCGTTCGCGGCGGTCGGCATCTACATCAGTGGCGCCGGGCGCGCCTGCCCCGCGAGCTCCCAGCCGTACCTCAGTCCGCGCTGGGTGAGCCGCCAGCACCAGCTGGGCTGGGAGATCCTGCCGATCCACATCGGCCTGCAGGCGCCGTGCTTCCAGCAGGGCGACCCGACCCCGACCAAGCCGCGCATGTCCGCAGATCTGGGCAAGGCACGTCGCCAGGGGGCGTGGGCCGCCGACGACGTGGTCGCCAAGGCGCAGCGCTTCGGGATGGGGCGCCGCAGCACGCTGTACATGGACATCGAGTGGTACGACCGCAGCAACAAGCGGTGCAACCGTGCGGTCCTCGGCCACATCGACTCGTTCACCGAGCGGATACACCAGCTGCGCTACCGCGCGGGGCTGTACTCCAGCGGGTCGGCAGCCATCTATTCCCTCGACGTGGCACGCCACGCCGACCGCAACCGCTTCACCTGGCCGGACCAGCTCTGGCTGGCGTGGGGCAACGGCGAGGCCAACCTCGACGGCGGACCGTACCTGTCCGACGACTTCTGGCGGAACAACAAGCGCCTGCACCAGTACAAGCTCGACGTGACCGCCCGCTACGGCAGCACTCGCCTGACCATCGACCGCAACTGGCTCAGCATCGGTCAGGGGTCGCAGCCAAGGCGCCAGACCGGGACCTGCGGACGGCCGCTGAGCTTTGCCACCTACCCCCGCCTGGAGAGGGGCTCGCGCGGCAACCGGGTGGCGGCTGCGCGCTGCCTGTTGCGCCGTAGCGGCTATCTGCAGGTCCCGATCACCGACCGCTTCGACCGGCGGATGGCCCGCGGGGTGCGCCGGATGCAGCAGGATCGCGGCTTCCCCGTCAGCGGAGTGCTTAGCCACCGCAGCTGGATCAGCCTGCTGGCGACCGGTCGCCGCGACCTGGTCAAGGTCGGCTCCAACGAGCAGGCGGTCTGGCGACTGCAACGCGCCCTGGTCGCAGCCGGCGTGTCCACCCCGATCGACGGTGTGTTCTCCCGCAAGACAGCGCGGGCCGCCCGCGTATGGCAGCGCCACGTCGGACAGCGCAGGACCGGAGTCGTGCACGCCACCCACTGGCGGCTGCTCTACCGCGGTCGCAGGTAGCCGCACCGCGCGGTCAGCCCCGCATGCTCTCCGGGATGGTGCCGCTCCACACGGCCCGCAGCTCGGCCAGGGGAATGCTGAACTGCCCCTGCACGTCGAGCACCGGGTCGCCGTCGCCGGTGTCGACGACCCCGATCCGTACGTGCGGCACCCGGCGGGCCGTGGCCATGTCGGTGAACCGGACCTCCTCGCTGCGTGGCACCGCCACGATCATGCGGGCCGCGGACTCGCTGAACAGCGCGACGAACGGGTCGAGGGCGTCGGGCAACCACACCCGGGCGCCTACGTCATGGCGCAGGCAGGACTCGACCAGCGTCTGAGCCAACCCACCGTCGGCCAGGTCGTGCGCGGCGTCGACCAGCCCGTCGCGCGAGGCATGGCGCAGCAGCTCGGCCAGCGCTCGCTCGGCAGCCAGGTCGACTCGCGGCGGCCGTCCGCCGAGGTGGTCGTGCTCCACCAGCGCCCACTGCGAGCCGGACAGCTCCTCACTCGTGCCTCCGAGCAGGTAGATCATCTGCCCCGGCTGCCGGAAGCCCTGCGGCACCCGGCGGTCGACCTCGTCCAGCACGCCGAGCACCCCGACCAGCGGGGTCGGCAGGATCGCCACATCCCCGGTCTGGTTATAGAAGCTGACGTTGCCGCCGGTGACCGGCACCCCCAGCTCACGGCAGCCGTCGACCAGGCCGGCCACGGTCTGCTCGAACTGCCACATCACGCCCGGGTCCTCCGGCGAGCCGAAGTTGAGGCAGTCGCTGACCGCCAGTGGCTCGGCACCGACGGCAGCCACGTTGCGGTACGCCTCGGCCAGCGCGAGCTGCGCGCCCGCATACGGGTCGAGCCGGCAGAAGCGCCCGTTGCAGTCGGTCGCCAGCGCGACGCCGAGACCGGTCTGCTCGTCGACACGCACGACACCGGCGTCCTCGGGCTGCGCGAGCACCGTGTTGCCGCGGACGTACCGGTCGTACTGGTCGGTCACCCATGACTTGTCGGCCAGGTTGGGCGAGGCCACCAAGCGCAGCAGCGTGTCGCGCAGCTCCGCGCCGGTCGACGGCCGCGGCAACGACTCCGCGCAGTCGGCCTGCAGGGCGTCCTGCTCGGCCGGCCGCGCGTACGGGCGGTCGTACACGGGGCCCTCGTGGGCGACGGTGCGCGGGGGGACGTCCACGACAACCTCGCCGTCCCACTCGATCACCAGCCGGCCGGTGGTGGTCACCTCGCCCACGACGGTGGCGTCGACATCCCATTTGGTGCACACGGCGAGGAAAGCATCGACGTGCTGCGGCTCGACGACCGCCATCATCCGCTCCTGGCTCTCGCTCATGAGGATCTCCTCCGCGGCGAGCGAGGAGTCCCGCAGCGGCACCCGATCCAGCCACACCTGCATGCCGCCGTCACCGGCGCTGGCCAGCTCCGAGGTGGCGCACGACAGGCCGGCGCCGCCGAGGTCCTGGATGCCGTTGACGACGCCGGCGGTGAACAGCTCGAGCGTGCACTCGATGAGCAGTTTCTCCATGAACGGGTCGCCCACCTGGACGCTGGGTCGCTTGGCCGGGCCGCCGCTCCCGTCGCCGGACGCCGCGTCGAAGGTCTCACTGGCCAGCACGGACACCCCGCCGATGCCGTCGCCACCGGTGCGAGCGCCGTACAGGATCACCTGGTTGCCGGCGCCGGTGGCGTTGGCCAGGTGCAGATCCTCGTGCCGCATCACCCCGACGCACAGGGCGTTGACGAGCGGGTTGCCGGCATAGCTGGGGTCGAAGACCACCTCGCCGCCGATGTTGGGCAGACCCAGGCAGTTGCCGTAGCCGCCGACGCCCGCGACGATTCCCGGCAGCACTCGTGCGGTGTCGGCGGCGCCGAGCGGGCCGAAGCGCAGCGCGTCCATCACCGCGACCGGACGGGCGCCCATGGCCAGGATGTCGCGCACGATGCCCCCGACGCCGGTGGCCGCGCCTTGGCAGGGCTCGACGTAGCTGGGGTGGTTGTGCGACTCGACCTTGAACGTCACCGCGTAGCCCTGGCCGATGTCGAGCACCCCGGCGTTCTCGCCGATGCCGGCCAGCAGCTTGCCGACCTTGGTCTCGGCGGGCAGCTCGCCGAAACGTCGCAGGTGTACCTTGCTCGACTTGTACGAGCAGTGCTCGGACCACATCACCGAGTACATCGCCAGCTCGGAGCTGGTCGGTCGACGGCCGAGTATCACCCGGATGCGCTCGTACTCGTCCTGCTTGAGCCCGAGCTCGGCCCATGGCTGTGGCTGGTCGGGCGTATGCGTGGCGCGGGCCACGGTGTCGACGCCGCGGTGCTCGTCCACCGCGGCGTCGATCATGCCGCCAGCCTAACGACGGTCTCCCGGCCTCCAGCGGCAGCATGGTCCGCCCTGACCGAGACTGTGGCTGAGAGGCTCGGCAATCGACGTAGGCACACCGAAAGGCCAAGACGTGGACCTCATCACCACGAGCTATGACATCACCACCACCGCCGACGAGGTCATCGCCGGTGTCGACCTGACCGGCCTCCGCGCGATCGTCACCGGGGCCTCGTCCGGCATCGGCGTCGAGACCGCGCGGTCCTTGGCCCGCGCTGGTGCGGAGGTCACCCTGGCCGTACGAGACGTCCCCGCCGGTCAGCGCGTGGCCGACGACATCACCGCCACGACCGGCAACCACCGCGTACCGGTCGTGCACCTGGACCTGGTCGACGGCCTACCTGGAGGACTGCAACGAGGTGGAGACCGTTGCCAACGACGCGCAGGTCGGGCGCGGCGTACGCGAGTGGGCGGTCGACCCCGCCGCGGCGGACCGGCTGTGGGACACCTCCGCCGCGCTGCTGGAGACACCCGCCTGACCGCAGCCGCGGCCCGCGGGCATCTCCGTTCATCCGCGCATCTGGTCACCCGGTCGCAGCGAGCACCGTGGTCACTGTCCTGGCCGGCTGGTCCCAATGCGGAAAGTGCCCGCACGAGGCGAAGAGCGTGAGGCGGGCGTCCGGGAACAGCTCCTGGGCCCGACTCGCCTGGCTGGTCAGGGTGACACGGTCCTGCGTGCCCCAGACGATGAGCATGGCGCCCGGCAGCGTGCCGCTGGGGGCACCCTCCTGGTCCGGGCCGCT
>JACCVL010000308.1 GCA_013698185.1 Nocardioidaceae bacterium | reverse complement strand
CGGGCGAGCGTGCCGTCGTCGAGGGCGACCTCGACCTCGACGGTCGGGTTGCCTCGGGAGTCGAGGATCTCGCGGGCTCCCACCGCCTCGATGCTGGCCACGGCGCTGCTCCTCGTACGGATGGGGGTGCTGCACGCGGGGCGTGCCCTGTCGATGCCACGTTATCGAGACCGGCACCCGGGCTGGTGGACGCCACCCCCGCCTCCGTGCGCCGAGTTCCCCGAGCCAGGCTCCGGGGCCACTGACAGTGGGCACACATTTGTCACCTGCGACGCGGTCCGTGCCGGATCTGTGCCCACTAACCGGTTCGTGTGCGTACGGGCGGCCGCCTCGGCGGCTGTGATCCGCTGCGCCAGCGCGGCAGTCGTACGCCGCAGCTCGGTCTCTGCGTCCACGCCGGCGGCGCGGGCCTCGGCCACCAGCGACAGCAGGCGCGCCCCGTAGGAGTCCCCGGCCGGCAGCGGCACGTCAAGCGTCGAGCGGCCCAGCCGGCCGAGCACCTTGTCGGCCCGCGCGAGCGCGGGCAGCGCCGCCGGGATGCCGTCGAGCAGCGACTGGCGCTGCTTCTCAGCGGTCTTGAGCGCCTCCCAGTTGGCCTCGACCTCACCCGCGCCGTCGACGGCGACGTCGCCGAAGACGTGCGGGTGCCGCCCGACGAGCTTGTGCACGATGCCGCGCGCCACCTCCTCGATGCTCCACGGCTCGGTCTCGTGCTCGACGGCCAGCCGGGCGTGGAAGACCACCTGCAGCAACAGGTCGCCGAGCTCCTCGCGCAGGTGTGCCCGGTCTCCCGCGTCCAGCGCGTCCAGGACCTCGTAGGTCTCCTCGAGCAGGTACGGCGCGAGGCTGGCATGGGTCTGCTCGGCGTCCCACGGGCAGCCGCCGGGCGAGCGCAGCCGATCCATCACGGCCACGAGCTCAGCCAGTGCGCCTGAGTCGGCCTCGGACCCGGACGTCACGGCTCAGCCGCAGACCTGGCTCGCGGGAGCGTCGGCGTCCACCGCGTCGGACTCGGCATCGGCGGCATCGGCGGGCTTGGCGGCCTTGGCGCCGCCGGCCGCCGGGACCGACAGTGAGCCGCTGCCACCGACGACCTGCCCGTCGGTCAGCGTGCCGAAGCGGGGATCGAGCTCGATGTCGGCCTTGTCGGCCCGCTCGGCCAGATACTGCTGTCCGGCGGCGGCGGCCGCCTCGGGGTCGTCAGCCACCTTGCCGCCACCGCGCTCGCGACCGATCGCCTGCGTGCTCGCGTCCAGCTCGCCGAAGACGTCGATGTAGTCACGAAGCGCCTCAGCATCCTCCTCGGACAGCTCGGCGAACAGCTCCTCGAACTGGTTCAGGTCGGGAGCAGAGGCAGACTCGGGCACCTCGATGCCCAGATCATCGACAGCCGCCGAGGCGACCTCGGCGTTGACCAGCGTGCCGAGCACCCGGTTGCGGTAGTCGGCGGTGTCGCGCGGCGTGGGCGCCTGGCCCTGCATCTCGGCCGAGGCGAGGTCGGCGGCGCAGAAGGCGCGCGCCATCGCATCGACCTCGCTCAGCGGGATCGTCGTGCCGTCGACGGTGGCGGCGGCCCCCGGGTTCACCCCACCGCAGCCGGCGAGCACGACGACGCTCGCGACCGTGGCGGCCAGCCTGCTGCGGCGCATGTGCTCGTCCTCCTCCGACCTTCTGGTCCGGTCGCTCGTCCTCAGGCCACCGGTGGCGGGCCGGGGTCGATGACCTCGTCGACCACACCGCGACACCATTCGAGCAGCGGTTCGTCGGTGAGCAGGCTCCCACCCACCGGGGCGGTCCTGGGCCTCGGCACCAGGATCGTACGCGTGGTGGCCTTCACGATGCTGCGAGGGTAGAGCCGCTGCAGCCGCAGCTGCCGGGACTCGGTGAGCTCGACCGGGCCGAACCGTACGTTGGGGCCGGCGGCGGTGAGCTCGGCCAGCCCGGCGGCCCGCAGCCTGGCCCGTAGCCGGGCGACTTGCAGCAGCGTGGCGACCGGGTCCGGCGGCTCGCCGTAGCGGTCGTCGAGCTCGGTGCGCACCTCGTCGACCTCGCTCTCGACGCGCACGGCGGCGAGGCGCTTGTAGATCTCCAGGCGCAGCCGCTCGCTCGGCACGTAGTCGTGCGGCAGGTGTGCGTCGACCGGCAGCTCGATGGAGACCTCCGGCTCGTCACCGCTGCTGTCACCGCGGAACTCCGCCACGGCCTCGCCGACGAGACGGACGTACAGGTCGAAGCCGACATCGGCGATGTGCCCGGACTGCTCGCCGCCCAGCAGGTTGCCGGCGCCACGGATCTCCAGGTCCTTCATCGCCACCGCCATCCCGCCGCCGAGCTCGGAGTGCTGCGCGATCGTGGCCAGCCGGTCGTGCGCGGTCTCGGTCAGCGGCCTGTCGGGGGGATAGAGGAAATACGCGTACGCGCGCTCCCGCCCGCGCCCGACCCGCCCGCGCAGCTGGTGCAGCTGCGACAGCCCCAGCAAGTCGGCACGTTCGATGACCAGCGTGTTGGCGTTGGAGACGTCGAGGCCGGACTCCACTATCGTCGTGCACACCAGCACGTCGAAGCGCTTCTCCCAGAAGTCGATCATCACCTGCTCGAGCTGGTGCTCGCCCATCTGACCGTGCGCGGTGGCGATGCGCGCCTCGGGCACCAGCCGCTTGAGCCGCTCGGCCGCACGGTCCATCGACTGCACCCGGTTGTGGATGTAGAAGACCTGACCCTCGCGCAGCAGCTCGCGGCGTACGGCCGCAGTGACCTGGCCGTCCTCGTAGCCGCCGACGAAGCTGAGCACCGGGTGCCGCTCCTCGGGTGGGGTGGTGATCGTGGACATCTCCCGGATGCCGGTGATCGCCATCTCCAGCGTGCGGGGAATCGGCGTGGCCGACATCGCCAGCACGTCGACGGCTGCTCGCAGGTGTTTGAGCGCCTCCTTGTGCTCAACCCCGAACCGCTGCTCCTCGTCGACGATGACCAGTCCGAGGTCCTTCATCCGCACCTCGGGTGACAGCAGCCGGTGGGTGCCGATGACGACGTCGATGCTGCCGTCGGCGAGTCCGGCGAGCACCTGCCTGGCCGCCGCGTCGCTCTGGAAGCGGCTCAACGACCTGAGCACGACCGGGAACTGCGCGAACCGCTCGGTGAAGGTCTCGACGTGCTGCTGCACGAGCAGCGTGGTCGGCACCAGCACGATCACCTGCTTGCCCTCCTGCACCGCCTTGAACGTCGCGCGCACGGCGATCTCGGTCTTGCCGTAGCCGACGTCGCCGCACACCAGCCGGTCCATCGGCACGGTGCGCCGCATGTCGGCCTTGACCTCGTCGATCGTCGTGGCCTGGTCGGGGGTCTCGACGTACGGAAAGGCCTCCTCCAGCTCGCGCTGCCAGGGCGTGTCGGGGCCGAAGGCGTGACCCTTCGTCGCCTGCCGCGCGGCGTAGAGCTTGATCAGCTCGGCCGCGATCTGGCGGACGGCACGCCTGGCCCGGCCCTTGCGCTTGGCCCAGTCACCGCCGCCGAGCTTGTCCAGGCTCGGCTGCTCGCCCCCGACGTAGCGGGTCACCTGGTCGAGCTGGTCGGTGGGCACGAACAGCCGGTCGCCGGGCTGGCCGCGCTTGGACGGGGCGTACTCGAGCACGAGGTACTCCCGGGTGGCACCCTGCACGGTGCGCTGCGCCATCTGCACGTACCGGCCGACGCCATGCTGCTCGTGCACGACGATGTCTCCCGATCCCAGCTCCAGCGGGTCCACCTGGCGCTTGCGGCGGGCCGGCAGCCGGCGCTCCTCGCGGCTGGCGGCGCGCTGGCCGACGAGGTCGTCGTGGGTGAGCACGACGAGCCGCAGCGGGTCCGACCGCAGCCCGTGACCCAGGCAGCCGGTGACCACGTGCACGAGGGCGGAGTCGGGGTCGTCGGGCAGCGCATCTTCGAGGCGGGCAGCGACGTCGTGCTCGGCGAGCAGCTCGACGGTGCGCTCGGCCTGGCCGTGGCCGGGGGTGACGACCACGACCCGCCGCCCGTCGGACAGCCAGCCCC
Organism: Nocardioidaceae bacterium; assembly: GCA_013698185.1. Lineage (GTDB taxonomy): Bacteria > Actinomycetota > Actinomycetes > Propionibacteriales > Nocardioidaceae > JACCVL01. Next base: position 2,726 of record JACCVL010000308.1, on the reverse strand, counting down.
GTACGTCGGCGACGGCTCGCTCGGTGTCGCCGCGATAGGTCGGCGCGCTCACGATGTCGACAGCCCGGGTGGCGACCGCGCCGTCGTCGACCATGTCTGCCTGGGCACCGTCGAACGACGACGACTCGGGATCGAGCCCGAACGGCGACGTGCTCCACCACGGCAGCGACCGGGCCAGCGCCTGGGCGCGTACGTCGGCCAGGGTCCGGTAGGCGGACGCGCCGAGGTCGACCGGCGCCTCTCCCCCGCTGGCCGCCGCCGCCCAGGATGCTTGCAGGAACTCCTGACTGGTGGCGACCAGGTCGTGCGAGCGGGTGCGTACCCGTTCGGGGTCGCAGACCACGACGTGCCCGTCGGCCGGGAGCAGGTCGGTCAGCATCTCCATCTCGTCGACCAGGACCGGCGCCAGTGACTCCATCCCGTCTACCGCGTGCCCGTCGGCGAGCTTGGTGAGCATCTCGGCCAGGGAGGGGTGCTCCACGGCCAGGGCCGTGGCCCTGGCCCGCACCTCGTCGCTGAGCAGCAACTCGCGGCACGGCGGCGCCCAGAGCGCGCCCACGGCCTCCAGCGACCGCTGGTCCGCCACGGCAAAGCTGCGCACCTCCTCCACCGTGTCGCCCCAGAACTCCACCCGCAGCGGGTGTTGATCGGTCGGGGGGAAGACGTCGACGATGCCCCCGCGCACGGCGAACTCGCCACGCCGCTGCACCAGGTCCACCCGGTGGTAGGCGGCCGCCGCCAGCCGGCGGACGACGTCGTCGAGCTCAACCTCGTCGCCGACGTGCAGGCGTACGGGCTCGAGGTCGGCCAGGCCCCGCACCTGCGGCTGCAGGACCGAGCGGACCGGGGCGACGATGACGTGCACAGGCCCGGTGGGGCCGACCTCGGGGTCGGGATGGCGCAGCCGGCGGAGCACCGCGAGTCTCCGGCCGACCGTGTCCGCGCGCGGGGACAGCCTCTCGTGCGGGAGGGTCTCCCACGGCGGGTAGAGGGCGACGGTCTCGGGCGGGAGCAGGTCGCCAAGCCCCTCGACCAGGTCCTCGGCCTCGCGGACGGTTGCCGTCACCGCCAGGACGGTGCGCCGGGCGCTGGTGACCAGACCCGCCACCAGGAACGGTCGCAGCGCCGGCGGGCCGGTCAGGTCGAGCGCGGTACGGGTGGGCTGACCTCCGTCTCCGGCGTCGGCGAGCGCGTCAGCGAGGGCGGGCTCATGGCAGACCAGCTCAAGGAGGCCGGCGAGCTGCATGGTCGGTCAACCTCTCCACGGCCGGCGGACAGACCCCTGCTCGGGACGGACGGGGTTGTGGGCACCACGGTACGTCGTGGCCGGTTCGGGTGAGCCAGGGGCAGGAGACCGTCCCCGACCGGCCAGTGCCATTATGGGGCCGCCGACGCGGCCCACTCGGCGTAGCGGAGCATCCCATCGCGCCGATGATCGCCACCTTGCCCGTGACGACGGTGATACACCCATCCCCGAAGGACTGACGTTGTGCAACCGACCACCACTGTACTTGCTGGCCTCGCTGCAGCAGCCATCCTCGCCGCCACACAGGGCGTCCCGACCAGCCAGGCGGCAGTCGACAGCGTCACCATCGCCGCCGCGGGAGACATCGCGTGCGACCCTGACGACCGCGCCTATTCCTCGTGCTCCCACCCCGACACCGCGGCGCTCGTCGCTCAACACGGCGCAGCCGCCGTGCTCCCGCTCGGTGATTCGCAATACGAGACCGGGAACGCCGGTGACTATCTCGACGCCTACGCCTCGTCGTGGGGACGATTTCTGCGCTACACCTACCCCGTGCCGGGCAACCACGAATATCTCACCGCAGGAGCGTCAGGCTACTTCGACTATTTCTCCGCACGGACCGAAAGACCTGGCTGGTACGCCTTCAACGTGAACGGGTGGCGTTTCTACGCTCTCAACACAGAATGCTCGAAGGTCGACTGCGCAAGAGAAGCAGCGTGGATGCGCGCCGACGTGAAAGCCCACCCGTCCCGGTGCCAGGCGCTTTTCATGCACCGCCCGCGCTACTCCTCTGGTCAGCACGGCTCGAGCAACATCCCCAAGCGGTTCTGGGCGATCGCCTACAACCGTCACTTCGAGCTGGCCCTGGCCGCCCACGACCACGACTACGAGAGATTCGCCGAGATGGACGCCGACGGCAACGTGACCTCGGCCGGGATCCGCTCCTTTGTCGTCGGCACCGGGGGGGCCGAGCTGCGTGGGTTCCGCGCGAACAAGGCCACCGGTTCGGTGTACCGGCACAGCGGTGACCATGGGGTGCTGTTCGTGAAGGTCTCCCCCACCGGGTACGGCTGGCGGTACGTCACCACTGACGGCGCAACCCTCGACTCCGGCTCCGATACCTGCCGCTGACCGTGCGGTCAGACCTCGAGGCCACGGGTGAAGGCGAGGATCTGCTCGGCCAGCTCGGGGCGGCAGACGATCAGGTCGGGGAGCAACGGGTCGGGCCGGTTGTAGACCAACGGCGTCCCGTCGATCCGACTGGTGAACAGCCCCGCCGCCCGTGCGACCGCGACCGGCGCCGCGGAGTCCCACTCGTACTGCCCGCCGGCGTGCACGTAGGCGTCGGTCACGTCGCGCACCACCGAGATCACCTTGGCCCCGGCCGATCCCATCGGGACCAGGTCGGCGCCGATCCGCTCGGCCAGGTCGGTCACGAACGCCGGCGGCCGGGTGCGGCTCACCGCGATCCGCGGCCGGT
>JACCVL010000305.1 GCA_013698185.1 Nocardioidaceae bacterium | reverse complement strand
GGCTGGATCGACGCCGGGCAGGCCGGCCCGCTGGGCTGGACGGTTCCAGCGGCGTTGGGCGTCTGTGTCGCCGACCCTGAGTCGACCGTCGTCGGTCTGTCCGGCGACTACGACTTCCAGTTCCTGGTGGAGCAGCTCGCCTGTGGTGCGCAGTTCAAGCTGCCCTACATCCAGGTGGTGGTGAACAACTCCTACCTCGGGCTCATCCGCCAGGCCCAGCGCTTGTTCGAGATGGACTACTGCGTGCAGCTTGCCTTCGAGAATGTGAACTCACCCGAGCTGGACAGCTACGGCGTCGACCACGTCAAGGTGGCGGAGGGGTTGGGGTGCAAGGCCGTCCGGGTGCGTGACCCCGAGGAGCTGGTCGCCGGGTTCGAGAAGGCGCTGGCGATGATGGCCGAGTTCCGGGTGCCGGTCGTCGTCGAGGTGATCCTCGAAAAGGTCACCAACATCGCCTTGGGCACCGAGCTGAACAACGTCACCGAGTTCGAGGAGCTGGCAGACGTCGAGTAGCAGCGGAGGACCCGGCCGGATCGGGTCTGGCAACGGTCAGCCGACCGAACCAATGCGCCGAACGTGGGGGAGGATGGCCGCATGCTCACACTCGACGACGCTCTCGCGCTCTGCTCCGCCGCCCGCACCGCCGCCGACAAGGCCGGCGTCCCGATGTCGGTCGCGGTGACCGATGCCGGCGGGCACCTGCTCGCGCTCACCCGCATGGACGGCGCCCCCTGGGTCAGCGCGGACGTGGCGCAGGGCAAGGCGTGGACGGCCGCGGCGTACGGGCAGCCGAGCCACGCTCAGCGGCTCAAGGCCGCCGACCTGCCCAACTTCGCCACTGCGCTGACCGCCATGACCCATGGCCGCTACACGCCGCAGACCGGCGCGGTGCCGGTCTACCGTGAGGGCACCGTGCTCGGCGCGGTGGGCGCCAGCGGCGGCACCGGTGAAGAGGACGAGACGGTGTGCGCCACCGCCATCGAGCAAGTCGGCTTCAGCGCCTCAGCCTGAGCCCGCTTCGGGTCGGGCCTGCCAGGGCCACCGCCCGGTGATCTCGAGCTCGAGGGTGAAGCTGAGCAGGGTACGGATTACTACGATGAGGCCCAGTGCGCCGACGCTGGTGAACGTGGGCTGGACGGCGACCGTACGGATGATGTCGGCGGCGACGAGCAGCTCCAGCCCCAGCAGGATGGATCGACCCAGCTGCTGGCGGTAGGGCCGGTAGACGTCCCTGCCGCCCCGAGCCAGTCTGGCGGCCGCGACAATCGTCGCGCCCACGACGCCGACGACGATGACCGCCACCCCGGCGGCGTCGCCGGCCTCGCCGGCGAGCTCGATCACTCCTTGGAAGTCCACATCTACCCCTGTCTGCGCGTCCGCGGCAGCCCGCGTGCTCCGCTCATCGTCGCTGCTGACCTCACATCAGCCGGTGCACCACGGACAACGGGGCGTGGCGGATCGCGAAGCCGAGCGGCCTCCACGGCCAGGCGGGCACGACGGCCTGAGCGACCTCTGCCTCGATGGCGTCGACCATCGCCCGGCAGCCACTGTCGGTGTCGACCATGAACCGCACCTGGTGCGCGACGGCCTCGTTCATCTCGGACTCGATGTAGCCCGGCATCAGGGTGGTGACTGCGATGTCGGGGTACGGCTTGCGGACCAGGTCGGCCCGGATGCCCTCGGCGAGCGAGGCGACTGCGGCCTTCGTCGCGGCGTACGTGGTGATCGCGCCAGGCATGCCGCGCTTGGCCGTGATCGAGGAGATCACCACCAGGTGCCCGGACCTCCGCGCATAGAAGTGCTGCATCGCTGCCTCGCACTGCGCCAGTGCCGCGACGAAGTTGGTCATCGCGGTCTGCCGGTTGGCATCGAAGCGTCCGGAGCCGATGCGTGCGCCCTTGCCGAGGCCGGCGTTGACCACGACCCGGTCGAGGTGCCCCAGCTGTGCCGCGGCCTGCTCGAACACCGCGAAGACCTGGTCGGAGTCGTTGACGTCGAGGGCGTACGTCAGCACCGAGATGCCCGGGTGCGCCCGCTCCAGCTCGGACCGCAGTGTTTCGAGCCGGTCCGTACGCCGGGCGGTGAGGACCAGGTTGCGGCCGTCGGCGGCGAACAGTCGCGCCATCCCCGCGCCGAGGCCGGAGCTCGCCCCGCTGATGAGGACATTGGTACGCCTCGAGGTCATGCCGGTCATCCAACCAGCCGGCTGGCTCAACGAGCCGGTTGCTTGTGCCGGTACATGTCGACGTCGGCGCGACGCAGCAGGCCCGACAGCGTGTCGCCCGGCCCGTCGCTGAGCGCCAGCCCGACGCTGCAGCTCATCCGCACTGGCTCGCTCAGGCCCGGCTGCCGGTACGGCTGGGCCAGAACAGCCCGGACCCGGCGCGCGAGCTGGTGGGCGTCGGCCGCCGCGATGTCTGCCAGGAGGACGGCGAACTCGTCGCCGCCGATACGGGCCACGGTGTCGCTGGAGCGGACCTCTTCTCCGAGTCGGCGAGCGACCTCGACGAGCACCATGTCACCGATAGCGTGGCCCTCCTGGTCGTTGACCCGCTTGAAGTGGTCACAGTCGACGAAGAGCACGCCGATCTGGGCTCCCGGCCCGACGCCGAGCAGCCTCCGCCGTGCCCGCTCGAGGAACAAACCCCGCGTGGCCACACCGGTGAGATGGTCGTGGCCGGCGTCGTGCTCCAGCCGGCGACGCGCGGCCCGCAGGAGCTCCACGTACTCGTGGCTCACCGACGCCTGCACGCCGACCACCAGCGCGACCAGCAGGAGGACACCGGAGCGATATCCCAGCGAGGACAGCATCACCGCGGTTGGCGGGAGGGCAAGGTCATGCCATCCGGTGGCGAGCAACTCACGCGCGACGAGCGCCACCACGCACGCGCCGCACGTCCACAGCGCCAGCCGCAACTGACCCAGGAGACCTGCTTCCAGCACAGGGAGGACCAACAGCGCCCAGACGGCCACGCCAGGGTCGAACGCGAACAGCTCCACCACGGCGATGACCACGGTCGTGTCGGCCACCAACAGCCATCCGTCTCGGCGGGCGGGTCGGTCGTCGACCTGCGGCACTTGTGCGTTCCACCGCTCCGCGGCCATGGCCGCGACGTTGATCACAGCGACCAGGGCGGCCAGCACCAAACCGATCGGGAGCAG
>JACCVL010000227.1 GCA_013698185.1 Nocardioidaceae bacterium | reverse complement strand
CTCTGGGTTATGAGCCCAGCGAGCTACCGAACTGCTCCACCCCGCGCTGCGAGCGCCACTGTAGTCCGCCGGGGCTCACGCGTTCAAATCTAGGTCCCCTGCCCGTCGGCTGCCGGTTGTCCGCCGGCCCCGTCCAGAAGCCGCGCGGCCCGGTCCACCAGCGCCTGGAACTCCTCGATCCCGTCCTGGTAGGCGCCGAGGTCGTTGTCCGCCAGCGCCGCCTGCGCCTCGGCGTACACCTGGTCGGCCTGCACGAGCAGCTCCAGCGCCCGCTCGGTGTCGGTGCCGTTGGCCCCGCCACCTCCACTGCCCCCGTCGCCGCCGCCGTCCCCGGCCCCGGCCCCATCACCACCACCACCGTCGGTGGACGGCGGGTCCACCGTTCCGTCGATCGGCTCACCGAGGGCGTCCTCGAGCGCCTCCTGCAGGCTGCGCCCGATCCCGACCTCCTGGCCGAAGCTCGCCACGACGTACTGCAGCTGGGGGAAGCTGCCGTCCACGTTGGAGCGCTGGGTGTAGATGGGCTGGACGTAGAGCAGCCCGCCACCGGCCGGCACGGTGAGCAGGTTGCCGTACTGCAGCGACACGTCCTGCTGGTTGCGGAAGCTCAGCAGCTTGGTCGCCACCGCGTCGTCGTTCTGGAAGCCGTTGGCGATCTGGCTCGGTCCGGCGATGCGGTCCGCCGGCGTCCGCAGGATCTCGAACCTGCCGTAGTCGGGGTCGGAGGCCACCGAGTTAACGGCCACGAAGGCGGCCAGGTTCTCCCGTTCGTTGGGGGTGTAGACGCTGGTGAGGGAGAACGCCGGCGTCTGCTCGCCCGGCATCTGCACCGACAGGTAATACGGCGGCTGCCGGGTGTCGCTGGCCGTCGCCGACGGGTCCTGCGGCACCGCCCACTTGTCGGTGCCGGCGAAGAACGTGCCGGGGTTCGTCACGTGGTAGGCGCTGAGGATGTCGCGCTGCACCTTGAACAGGTCCTCGGGATAGCGCAGGTGCTCCAGCAGCTCGGCCGGAATCTCGTCCTTCTCCTTGACGGTGCCCGGGAACGCCGACATCCACCCCTGCAGCACCGGCTCGGTCTCGTCCCACTCGTACAGCACGACGTCACCGGTGTAGGCGTCGACGGTCGCCTTGACGGAGTTGCGGACGTAGGTGATCTGGTCGCTCGGCAGCACCGCGGTGCCGCCGGTGGCCGTGAGCGTGTCGGTCGTGGTCTCCTGCAGGCTCACCCGTTGGGCGTTCGGAAAGCTGTTGCTGGTCGTGTAGCCGTCCACGACCCACACGATGCTCCCGTCGACCACCGCCGGGTAGGCGTTCCCGTCCACGGTCAACCACGGGGCGACGGTCTCCACCCGCTCGCGCGGGTTGCGGTCATAGAGGATCTTGGAGGCGTCGTTGACCCGGCCGGACAGCACGATGTTGGGCTCGCCGAACTTCAGCGAATACAGCGCCTTGGTGAAGAAGTCGTCCACCGCGACGCCGCCGCTGCCGTTGTACGTCGTCAGCGTCGGCTGGGAGCTGCTGCCGCCCGACGTCGGGAAGTCCACCTCAACGTCGGACCCGCCGGAGTTGCCGACGATGGAGTAGTCCGGGGTGTTCTCGCCGAAGTAGATCCGTGACTCGTACGGGCCGCTGGCACCGTCGGTCAGCTCGCCCTCGGGCGGGATGCTGCTCTCGGCCCAGTCGGGGTTGCCCTCCGGCCCGCGGCGGTCACCGTAGGCCGCGATCACGCCGTAGCCGTGGGTGTAGACGGTGTGGTCGTTGGTCCAGTTGCGCTGCGATGCGTCCAGGCCGGCAAGGTCGATCTCGCGGGCGGCCACCACCACGTCCTGGGGGTACTTGCTGTCGTCGAAGGTGTAGCGGTCCACGTCGAGCGACGGCGGCACGCTGTAGAAGCCGCGGACCTGCTGCAGCTGCTCGAAGGCCGGCGAGACCAAGGTCGGGTCGAGCAGCCGGGTGTTGGGCAGCGCCTGGGACCCACCCAGGTCGCTGGCGCCGACCGCCGTCGTGGCGTCGTAGTTCTGCGGCTCCACGTCGGCGATGTCGTAGGCGCTGCGGGTCGAGGCGATGTTGTCCTCGATGTAGCGGCTCTCCTTGTCCGCCACCGACGGGCCCACCTCGAAGGTCTGCATGATCGTCGGCCACACCCCCGACACCAGCACCGACGACAGCGCCAGCAGGCCGAGCCCGATGCCGGGCAGCAGCCAGGAGCGGCGCCAGGCGTTGACGAACAGCAGCACCGCGCAGATCACGGCGATCACGATCAGGATGTTCTTGGCCGGGATGCGGGCGTTGGCGTCGGTGTAGTGGATCCCGTCGAAGAGCTCCCCGGTGCCGAGCGCGAAGCTGAAGCGGTCGAGGTAGTACGCCCACGCCTTCAGCAGCACGAACAGCCCGATCAGGATGGACAGGTGCGTCTGGGCCTCGCCGGTCAGCCGGTCACGGCGCGCCTGCAGGTCGATCGCGCCGTACAGGTAGTGGGTGACTGCTGCCGCGATGATGCTCACGGTGAGCAGCGCGAAACCGAACGAGGTGACGAAACGCAGCCACGGATAGTCGAAGACGAAGAACCCGACGTCGGTGCTGGTGAAGGAGGTGTCCATGACGTCGAAGTCGCCGCCGTTGCGCCACAGCAGGAACGTCTGCCACTGCCCGGCCGTCACGCTGCCGGCGACCAGTCCGAGCAGTACGCCGACGGCGATCAGGCTGCGGGCATGCACCGGCTCGAGCGCCGCGCGATAGCGCTCGAGAGACTCGTTGCGGCGAGCCGCCACCCGCACGAGCGGTCGGGACCGGTAGGCCAGCACGATGTTCAGCACCGCCGCGCCGGCGAGCAGCACGGCACCGGCGGCGAACAGGCCGACGCGTGTCACCAGCACCGTGCTGAACACCGAGGAGTAGTCGATCGAGGCGAACCACAGCCGGTCGGTCCAGACCCCGGTGAAGATCGCCAGCAACAGCAGCAGGGCGCCGAGCGTCACCAGCGTCGGCAACAGCACCGACGGGCGCGGGGCCGGCGCGCCCGTCACTGCTGTCGCCCCGAGTCCGCGCCCGGTGCCTCCGTCGTCGCTCACAGCTCTCCACTCACGATTGCACTGAGTTGTCGGTCAACGTTCCGGCGATCATCGCCACCAGTCCGGGGACCAGGTCAGCCCCCTCCAGGAGGTCGCCGTCCTCGTGGCCCCGGATGCGCAGCGTGCAGTGAGCCTGACCGCCGCGCAGCGCGGCCGCCACGATCCGCACCTCATGCCGGTCCGGATGCTGTGAAGCGTACGTGCGCATCGCGGCCGGGTCGGCCGGCATGCCGGGCTCCGCGGACGGCGGCAGCACCAGCCGCTCGATCGCTGCCGCGCACCCGTCCACCTCCGGTGGCCACTCGATGCCGGCCAGCAGGTCTTCGAGCGGGCGGTCGGGGGGCAGCGGGTCCTGCTCCACCGCGGTCAGCCCGGCGGCGGGCTGACCGGTCGCGCCGCCCTGCAGTCCGAGGCTCTCGGCCAGCCCCGGCTCGCGGTCCAGCAATGCGCGCGTGCCCACCAGCGCGTACAGCCGCGGCGGCTGGTCCCAGCCGCTCTCGGCCAATGCGGCGTCGATCTCGAGCACGGCCTGCCGCAGCCCCGACTCGCTCACTCGCACGTCGCGACCTTTCCGTTCGGATCGTCAGCGAGCGTCTCGAGCGCGTCCACCGCGGCGCCCAGGTCCTGCACGCGTACCAACCGGATGTCACCCGGGTCGATGTCGGCGCCGGCTGCCTCGGCGCAGTTGGGCGCCGGCACCAGGAACACCTCCGCGCCCGCGTCGACCGCACCGACGATCTTCTGTTGGATGCCCCCGATCGCACCGACCGCCCCGTCGGCGCTGACCTCGCCCGTACCCGCGACGGACGCACCGCCGGTGAGGCTGCCCGGCGTCAGCGCGTCGTAGATCGCCAGCGCGAAGATGGTGCCCGCGCTCGGCCCCCCGATGCCCCCCGGCAGCGTGATCTCGACCGTGATCGGCAGGTCGTAGCTCACCCCCGGGGTGATGCCGACCGCCGGGACGCGCTGGCCGGTCTGGGGGTTCTGCAGGCCGGTGGTGGTGACCGTCACCTGCTCATCGTCGTCGCCGCGGCGGATGCGCAGCCGGACGTCGTCGCCCACTGAGCGGTCACGGATCGCCGCCACCGTCTCTGCGGTCGTGGAGGTCGGGTTGTTGTCCACGGCCACGATGACGTCGCCGACCTCGAGCACGCCGTCGGCGGGAGCGCCTTTGGTCACCGCGAGGACCGCGGTCCGCTCGGGCACCTCGTCGCCGAGCAGGCGCAACGCGGCGGCCGCCGCAACCTCCTGGGAGCCGGCCATCTGGATGGCGGACTCCTGCTCGGACTCCTCGGCGCTCTTGCTCGGGGGATAGACCGCATCGCGGGGGATGACGGCCTCGTCCGGCGAGATCCAGGCCTGCACGGCCTCGGCGATGCCGATCGAGTCGTCGGGCGAGGTCACCGAGACGGTCGTGAGGCGCAACGACCCGTCGGTGGGATAGGTCTTGCGGCCCTCGATGTCCAGCACGGCGCCGCCGCTGCCCATCGCCAGCACGTCACGCGTGGGCCCGGGCCGCATCGTCACGTACGGGACCGGCAGCAGGACCGCCACGGCGGTCACGACGACCAGCAACACGGCAGCCGCAGTAACGGTGGTGCTGCGTCTGGTCATCAGCTTAGTTTCTCACCGCGACGCTGCGGACCCCCGTGCAGGTCGTCCGGCGCCGTCGTGCGGCCCCGGGCCGGCTCGCCCCGACTTGCGGACGGCCACTCCGGTCCCCCGCTCGACCGGGTGCTTGACCACGTGTCGGGCTCGCGAGGGCACCGGTTTCGCCAGCGCCGCACCGATACGGGCGCGGGCGGCCGCGTCGTCGCGCGGCGAGCTGCGCTGCTCGTGCTCGGCGTCGCGCCGGGCCCGATGACCGGTCCAGCTCGCGTACGCCATCGCCAGCAGCGTCGCGACGCCGGCGGGGACCAACCAGAACAGCACCTCCATGCTTGCCAGCCTAGGCGCAGCGGCAGCCCGCACCGGTCGCGACACGACCAGCCGGGCCGGAGGCGAGCATCAGGGCGTACCCACCCATTCGTCGCTGCCGTCAGTGAACACCTGGTGCTTCCAGATCGGCACCGTCGCCTTCAGCTCGTCGATGAGAGCGCGGCAGCCGCTGAAGGCCGCATCTCGGTGCGGGGTCGCGACGGCGACGACCACGGCCAGGTCACCGACCGCGAGCTCCCCCACGCGGTGCACCGCGGCGACGGCGGGTGCGTCGAAGCGCTCGGCGACCTCGGCCGCGACGCGGCGCAGCTGGGTCAGGGCGGTGGGGTGCGCGGAGTAGCCGAGGGCCACCACGCCGCGGCCGCGGTCGTGGTCACGGACGGTCCCGACGAACAGGCAGATACCGCCGATGCCGTCGGCCGCGACCGCACTGTGCACGGCAGCGACATCCAACGGCTGTTCGCTGATCTCGGCAAGGCGCACGCGATCGACAGCCTCGGTCATGCGCCGCAGCGTACGAGTACGTTGGAGACATGGCCACGGATCCCCCCCGACCCGACGACGAGGACGACAAGCCGGACGACGCGAAGTCTGGGCCCGTCAACCCGCTCGAGCAGATGCTCAGCGCCTTCGGAGCCAGCGGGGCCGGCGGCGGCAGTAACCCGCTTGGCGCCGCGGGCGCGGGCGGGCTCGACCTGGCCACCCTGTTCAGCCAGATGCAGCAGTGGCTCGCCCCGCACGACGGCGCGGTCAACTGGAACCTCGCCGGCCAGACCGCTCGTCAGGTCGTGGCCCAGCAGCCGGACCCCTCCCCCGGCGCCAGCCAGGAGTCGGCCGTGCGCGACGCCGTACGGCTCGCCGACCACTGGCTGGACGACGTCACCGACCTGCCCAGCGGGGTGTCGGTCGCCGCGGTATGGAGTCGGGCGCAGTGGGTGGAGCAGACCAAGCCGGTGTGGGCGAAGGTCGTCGAGCCGGTCGCCGAGCACGTGGTCGCCGCGATGGGCCAGGCGATGCCCGCCGAGCTCAAGCAGATGGCGGGGCCGCTGGTCGGGCTCCTCGGGCAGGCCGGCGGCGCGATGTTCGGCCACCAGCTCGGCCAGGCGCTGGGCGCACTGGCCGGGGAAGTCGTCTCGGGCTCCGATGTCGGCCTCCCGCTGGCACCCGCCGGCACCGCCGCCCTGCTGCCGGTCAACGTGGCGGCCTTCGGCGAAGGACTCGGGCAGGAACCGAGCGACGTGCTCCTCTACATCGCCCTGCGCGAGTGCGCGCACCAGCGGTTGTTCGTCCACGTGCCGTGGCTGCCCGCCCACCTCTTCGGGGCGGTCGACGCCTACGCACGCGGCACCCGTCTCGACCTGTCCGCGATCGAGGAGACCGTGCGGGGCATCGACCCCGCCAACCCCGCGGCGCTCCAGGCGGCCCTGTCGGAGGGTCTCTTCGAGCCGCGCAGCACCCCCGAGCAGGAGGTGGCCCTCGAACGTCTCGAGACGCTGCTGGCACTGGTCGAGGGCTGGGTCGACGAGGTGGTCTCCCAGGCGACCGCCGACCGGATGCCCAGCGCCACGGCGCTGCGCGAAGCCGTCCGTCGTCGCCGTGCCAGTGGCGGGCCGGCCGAGCAGACCTTCGCCTCACTCGTCGGGCTGGAGCTGCGACCGCGTCGACTGCGGGACGCGGCGACGCTGTGGGGAGCCCTGCGTGACCGCGAGGGTCCGGCGGCCCGCGACCGTGTCTGGGGGCACCCCGACCTGTTGCCGACGTCGGCTGACCTGGACGACCCGCTGGGTTTCGCCCACGGCGAGCGCGCCGGCTCGGGCGGCACGACCGCCCCCGAATTGCGATCGGACGCCGACTTCGACGCCGCGCTTCGAGACCTGCTGGACCGCCCGGACGGCGACGCACGGCCCGAGGACGGCTCCTGAGCCGCCGTCCGACCGCTCAGTCCCCGTCGTTCCACGGCAGGCCGTTGGCCTCCGAGACGCCCTCCAGATAGCCCCGGGCCCGTTCGGTGCGCGGGTAGCGCTCAACCAGGCGCCAGAAGTCTCGGCCGTGACCCGGGACGACGAGGTGCGCGAGCTCGTGCACCAGCACGTAGTCGATAACCCATGCCGGCATGCCCTGCAGCCGCCGCGACAGCCGGATCGACCCCTCGTCGATGCTGCACGACCCCCATCTGGCCTGCTGGTTGTCCACCCAGCGCACCGACGACGGCACTGCCCGGTCGTCGAGGTAGCGGCTGCTGAGGTCGGCCGCGCGCCGCGCCAGACCCGCGTCAGACGGCTTACGGCGGCTGTCGCGCTGCTCCAGGCGGGCCACCATCTTGTCGACCCATTGCCGCTCCTCGGCCGCGGTGAACCGTGCCGGCATCAGCACCACGACCGCGTCCCCCTCGCGGTAGGCACCGACCGTGCGACGGCGGCGCCGGCTGCGTCGCACCTCGACCCGCGGCGGCGGCGGATCGGGCGAGGGATCTGGCGGCGACTGGCTGCGTCCAGGCACGACGCTCACGGTAGCCGCCACCGGGGACGACAGCCGCATACCGGGCCCGATCATGGCCGGGGATACACCGATTAGTCCGAGCTGTCCACAAGCTGTCCACAGAGATATCCACAAAGATATCCACAGGGGTGGACACAGGTGCCGCCGCGAGCTCGCCAGCGGGCGGGTGCGTGCGGCGACATGAGTAGGGTGTCCACCTCGCCGGCGGACGGCGATGACCCGAGGGGAGACCGTCATGTCGGAGACCTGGAGCGGCGAGTTCTACTGCGTGAAGTGCAAGGCCAAGCGGGAAGCCAGTGGCGAGGTCAAGGTCAGCGACAAGGGCACCCGGATGGCCAAGGGCACCTGCCCGGTGTGCGGCACCAACCTGAACCGCATCCTCGGCAAGGGCTGAGCGTCGCGCCGGGCCGCTGCTGGCCTGTGGATGGACCGCCCAACCCGGCCTGAACCGGCCAGGCTAAGGACATGCGTCCCGTCGTACGTCCCGGTGCGGTGCTGCTGCGCCGCGATCAGGCCCACCTGCAGTTCGGCGTCGAGCCGGGCCGCGCCGTCGTCGTCCGCGACTCCACCAGCGTCCGGGACCTGCTCGCGCACCTCGACGGACTGCTCTCACGTGAGCTGGTGCTCGCCGCCTGCTCCGATCGCGCCGAGGCAGCCGCGACCCTGGACAGCCTGGTCGGCGTGGGCGTGGTCGTGGACGCCGACGAGATGCGGTCCGCCCCGGCACCCGCCGAGCTCGCCCACCTGCTGGGCCGGCAGAGCACCGAGCGGGCCGACAAGGATCTGCGCGCGCGGGCGGCCGCCGGCGTGGGCCTGGACACGACCGACGCGTCCGGCACCGGGCTGGCGATCGCGGTCGGCGAGCTGCTCGCCGGGTCGGGAGTCGGCCGGCTCGTCAGCGACGAGGCCGTCGCCGCCCAGGTGGCCCGACGGGTGCCCCCAGACCGATGGCGCCACAGCCTGCCCGCCGGCGAGCCGCGCCCGGACGTCGTCGTGCTCGTGGGCTCGCCGGTCACCGGGCCCGACACCGAGAGGTTGGCGGTCGCCGGGGTCGCCCATCTGGCGCTGTCGGTGATGGACGGCATCGCGGTCGTCGGCCCCTTCGTCCGGCCCGGTGCCACCGCCTGCGTGGCGTGCGTCGACGAGACCCTCGCCGCGCGCGACCCGGCCTGGCCGGCATTGGTGGACCAGCTCAGGCCGGCGCACCGCCTGCCGACCGGCCCGAGCGACCTGCCCCCACCGCGCAGCCG
>JACCVL010000214.1 GCA_013698185.1 Nocardioidaceae bacterium | reverse complement strand
ACCCACTGCTCCGCTGACCCCGCCGGGCGGGGCGTACGGGGGAGACCGACAGCACGAGTGCGGTGGCGGCCACGACCGTGGCGCAGGCACCCAGCAGGTGCAGCTCGACCAGCACGATCGGCAGGTCGGTGGCGTACTGCACGACGCCGACCAGCCCCTGCACCAGCTCCACCGCCAGCAACCACCTGGCGGCGCGCACGGCACCGGCGGGCGCCGCCGCGATGTGCACCGCCACCAGGACCCCGATCGTCAGCCCGACCAGCACGAACACCGCGTCGGCGTGCAGCTGGCTGACCCCCACGGGGTTGAGCCCGTTGCGCGGAGAGTCGACGTCACCGGCGTGCGGGCCGCTGCCGGTCACGATCGTGCCGAGGTAGACGACCATCCAGGTCACGGCGTACGTCGCGAGCACCAGCCAGCGCACTGCCGGGTGCGGCGACGAGCCCGGCGGCGACGGAGCCCCGCCGCGCACGTGGTGCAGCAGCCGCACCGCTACCGCGATCATCGCCAGCGACAGCATCAGATGCAGCGCCACGAGCCACGGGTTCAGGTCGGTCAGCACGGTGAGCCCGCCGAGGACGGCCTGGGCCGGCACCCCGACCGCCAGCACGACCGCCAGGACCCGAGCCACCAGGTCACGTGGGCGGGCCCGCCAGACCACCAGCACGGTGGCCAGGGCCACGGCGGCGAGCACGAAGGTCAGCATCCGGTTGCCGAACTCGATCACCCCGTGCCATCCGAGCGCGCCGTGCACGACGTAGGACTGGTCGGTGCAGCGAGGCCAGGTGGGGCAGCCGAGACCCGAGCCGGTGAGCCGGACGGCGCCACCGGTGAGGACGATGCCGATGTTGGCCAGCACAGAAGCGACCGCCACGCAGTGCAGTGCGCGTGAACGCGGGGCGGGTGCGGTCGGCATCGGCGTCACTCCCACCGGAAGGTCCTGGCCGCGAGCCCGGTGCCGGCGGCCGCCCATCCCACCAGCACCAGGCACGCCGCCCATGGCAGTCCCGCGCCGGCCGACAGGTCCCGCAGTCCCTGCGCGAGCGCCCCCGACGGCAGCAGCGCCACGAGGGGCTGCACCGCCTCGGGATAGCGGCCCAACGGGACCACGACGGCACCGGCGACCAGCAGCAGCACGTAGACCAGGTTGGCCAGCGCCAGGGTGGCCTCGGCGCGCAGGCTGCCGGCCATCGCCAGTCCGAGGGCACCGAAGGCGGCCGTGCCGAGCAGCACCAGCAGCGTCCCGCCGAGCACCGCGACCACACCACCGACCGGGGCCCAGCCCAGCGCCATGGCCACGGCCCCAACCACGAGCACCTGCAGCGCCTCGACCACGAGGACGGCCAGCACCTTGCCGGCGAGCAGTCCGTGTCGGGGAAGCGGGGTGGCGCCGAGCCGTTTGAGCACGCCGTAGCGCCGTTCGAAGCCGGTCGCGATCGCCAACGACGTGAACGACGTCGACAGCACCGCGAGCGCCAGCACGCCGGGCGCCAGCACGTCGATGCGGCGACCCGGGCCGAGGTCGAGCAGCCCGCCGGTGCTGTCGCCCGCCACCAGCACGAGCAGGGGGAGCGCCAGCGCGAGGACGAGCTGCTCGCCGTTGCGCAGCAGCAGCCGGACCTCCACGTAGGCGTGGGCCACGACCATCCGCCGCAGCCGAGCCGCGCCCGGGGCAGGCGAAAGATCCAGGGTGCTCATGATCGCAGCTGCGTGCCGGTCAGCTCGAGGAAGACGTCCTCGAGGCTGCGGCGCTCGACGGCCAGGCTGTGCGCGAGCACTCCGCGAGCGGCGCACCAGGCGGTGAGGGTGGCAATGAGGGCGGGGTCGACCGGTCCGGTCACGAGGTAGGCCCCCGCGCTGACCTCCTCGACCGCGCAGCCGGCCGGCAGCGCCGCCCGGAGGTCGTGCATGTCCAGGCCGGTAGCCGCGCCGAAGCGGACCGTGTTCTCGGCACCCGTCGACGTCAGCTCACGCGGTGAGCCCGCGGCCAACACCCGGCCGTGGTCGATCACGACAACCCGGTCGGCCAGCTGCTCGGCCTCGTCCATCAAGTGGGTCGTGACCACGACGGTGACACCGCTGTCGCGCAGCTCGCGCACCAGGTCCCAGGTGACCCGTCGCGCCTGCGGGTCGAGCCCCGCAGTCGGCTCGTCGAGGAAGACCAGCTCGGGGCGGCCGATGATCGCCATCGCCAACCCGAGGCGCTGCTGCTGGCCGCCGGAGAGCCGCCGGTACGACGTGGCGCCGCAGCCGCCGAGCCCGAGCCGTTCGACCAGGGCATCGACGTCGAGCGGATGGGCGTGCAGAGCGGCCGCATGCCGCAGCGCCTCGCCCGCCCGGCAGCCCGACCAGGCACCACCGGACTGGAGCATCACCCCGACCCGCGACCGCAAGCCGGTGGCGTCGGACACCGGGTCGAGGCCGAGCACCCGTACCGTCCCGGCCTGCGGGCGGCGGTAGCCCTCACAGGTCTCCAGCGTCGTCGACTTGCCCGCACCGTTGGGACCGACCACGGCCGTGACCTGCCCCGTCGCGATCTCGGTGGACAGCCCGTCCACCGCGGTCACGTCGCCGTAGCGCATGACGAGGCCGTCGACGACGACGGCGGGGGAGGGCACCGAGTGAGTCTAGGTTCGTGGCGTACGTCACCCATAGGCCGCATCACGGCGGGTGCGGTTGTGGCTCCGCCGCAATATCGGCACAATGGTGTTGTGCAATTCGACCAGGCTGGCCACCGTGCCGGCGAACAACGAGGCGACGGGGACGCGCAGGGCGAGGCACCGACTCGCCAGCGGGTCGTCCGCGTGTTGCTCGAGCGCCGCACGGCCACGGCCGCCGACGTCGCCGACGCGCTGGGCCTGACCGCGGCGGGCGTACGCCGCCATCTCGACCGACTGCTCGCCGACGGCCTCGTCGAGGCGATGGTGCAGCCGGCCGGCAGCCGGCTCGCCAAGGCCCGCGGCCGCGGTCGCCCGGCGCGTTCCTTCCGCGTGAGCGACGCGGGCCGGGACGCGCTTGAGCAGGGTTACGACGACCTCGCGGTGAGCGCGCTGCGCTTCGTTGCCGAGACCGGAGGCAACGACGCGGTGCTCGAGTTCGCCCGGCACCGCTGGGCCGAGGTCGAGGACCGGGTCGCGCCGGTCCTGGCCGCCGTGCCCGACCACGACCGCGCCGAGGCCTTGGCACGTGCGCTGTCGGCCGACGGCTACGCTGCGTCGGTCCGGTCCGCACCGCACGGAGACCAGGTCTGCCAGCATCACTGCCCGGTCGCGCACGTGGCTGCGGAGTTCCCGCAGCTGTGCGAGGCGGAGACCGAGTTCTTCGCCCGGATGCTCGGGCGGCACGTTCAACGGCTGGCGACCATCGCGCACGGAGACGGCGTGTGCACCACCAACGTTCCGGACACCGACGAGCACGCAGGCACCACCCAAGCCACCACAGCGGAGAGGACCCACGCATGACCACCACCGCGCACCCCGAGACCGACGGTCTCGGTCGCTACGAGTACGGCTGGGCCGACTCCGACGTGGCCGGCTCCAGCGCGCAGCGCGGTCTGAGCGAGGCCGTCGTCCGCGACATCTCGGCCAAGAAGGACGAGCCGCAGTGGATGCTCGACCTGCGCCTCAAGGGGCTGCGGCTGTTCCACCGCAAGCCGATGCCGACCTGGGGGGCCGACCTCAGCACGATCGACTTCGACAACATCAAGTACTTCGTCCGCTCGACGGAGAAGCAGGCCACCTCGTGGGAGGACCTGCCCGCCGACATCAAGAACACCTACGACAAGCTCGGCATCCCCGAGGCCGAGAAGCAGCGCCTGGTCGCTGGTGTGGCCGCGCAGTACGAGTCCGAGGTCGTCTATCACCAGATCCGCGAGGACCTCGAGGAGCAGGGCGTCTTGTTCCTCGACACCGACACCGCGCTGCGCGAGCAGCCCGAGCTGTTCGCCGAGTACTTCGCCACCGTGATCCCGGTCGGCGACAACAAGTTCTCCGCGCTCAACTCGGCGGTGTGGTCGGGCGGCTCGTTCATCTACGTGCCCAAGGGCGTGCAGGTGGACATCCCGCTGCAGGCGTACTTCCGCATCAACACCGAGAACATGGGCCAGTTCGAGCGGACGCTCATCATCGTCGACGAGGACGCCTACGTGCACTACGTCGAGGGCTGCACCGCGCCGATCTACTCCAGCGACTCGCTGCACTCCGCGGTCGTCGAGATCATCGTCAAGAAGGGTGCACGCTGCCGGTACACGACGATCCAGAACTGGTCGAACAACGTCTACAACCTGGTCACCAAGCGGGCCACCTGCGAGGCCGGGGCGACCATGGAGTGGATCGACGGCAACCTGGGCTCCAAGATCACGATGAAGTACCCGGCTGTCTACCTGATGGGCGAGCACGCCCGCGGCGAGACCCTGTCGATCGCCTTCGCCGGCGAGGGCCAGCACCAAGACGCCGGCTCCAAGATGGTCCACGCCGCGCCCCACACCAGCTCCTCGATCATCTCCAAGTCCGTTGCTCGCGGCGGGGGTCGCACGTCGTACCGGGGCCTTGTGCAGGTCCAGGACGGTGCGCACCACTCCGCCAGCACGGTCAAGTGCGACGCGCTGCTCATCGACCAGATCAGCCGGTCCGACACCTATCCCTACGTCGACGTCCGCGAGGACGACGTCTCGATGGGCCACGAGGCCACGGTCTCCAGGGTCAGTGACGACCAGCTGTTCTACCTGATGAGCCGCGGGATGGGGGAGGACGAGGCGATGGCGATGATCGTGCGCGGCTTCATCGAGCCGATCGCGCGCGAGCTGCCGATGGAGTACGCCCTCGAGCTGAACCGACTGATCGAGATGCAGATGGAAGGCGCCGTCGGGTGACCGAGACCCTCAACCGTCCCGCTCACCCCGCTGACCCGCCGCCCAACGTCGCCGGTGCTGTCGAGACCATCGCCAGCCACCTGCACCCGGTGGCCTCCTACGACCTCGTCGACCACCCCATACCCAGTGGTCGGGAAGAGGTGTGGCGCTTCACGCCGATCAAGCGGCTGCGCGGCTCGCTCGACGGCCAGCCGTCGAGCGAGCACCTGGCGTGGGACGTCGACCCGCCCGCCGGGGTCACCGTCAGCGAGATCGGCACCGATGAGGCGATCGCTCTAGGCGGGGTCGCGCCCGTGGACCGTACGGCGGCACTCGCCGTCGACCTGAGCGGCGGGGCGACGCTCATCGACGTGGCGGCCGACACGGTGCTGGACGGCCCGCTGGTCGTCAACGTGTCCGGAAAGTCGGCCGAGCAAGTCGTCTGGGGTCACGTGGTGCTGCGCATCGGCGCCGGGTCACAGGCCACTGTCGTCTTCGAGCACAGCGGCAGCGCCCGCTACACCGGGTGTACCCAGGTCATCGTCGGCGACAACGCCTCGCTCGACCTGGCGTCGCTGCAGCTGTGGGACGACGACGCGGTCCACCTGGCTCAGGTGGGGGTCCGCATCGGACGCGACGCCCGCTTCCGGTCCTTCCAGGCCAGTCTCGGTGGCGACGTCGTGCGGCTGGTCGAGACGGCCGAGTACGACGGCCCCGGCGGCGAGGTGGAGATGCTGGGGCTGTACTTCGTCGACGCCGGCCAGCACATCGAGCACCGGCTCTTCGTCGACCACAACCAGCCGCGTACGCGCAGCAAGGTGGACTACCGCGGTGCCCTGCAGGGCCAGGGGGCACACTCGGTCTGGATCGGCGATGTGCTGATCCGCAGGCAGGCTGAGGGTATCGAGACCTACGAGAGCAACCGCAACCTGGTGCTCACCGACGGCTGCCGGGCCGACTCCGTGCCCAACCTCGAGATCGAGACCGGTGAGATCGAGGGCGCGGGTCACGCCAGCACCACCGGACGCTTCGACGACGAGCAGCTGTTCTACCTCGGCAGTCGCGGCATCCCCGCAGAGCAGGCTCGGCGTCTGGTCGTGCACGGTTTCTTCGCTGACCTCGTCCGCCGCCTCGGCGTCCCCGAGATCCAGTCCCGACTGCTGGCTGCGGTCGAGACCGAGCTGGCCGCGACCGTCGGCCTGCCCCCGGCCGCCAGCCGCGAGGTCGTCGCATGAGCTTCGGCCACGCCTGCGACGTCGCCGACCTCGTCGACGGCAAGCCCTTCGCAACCGAGGTCGGCGACACCGAGGTCGTCCTCGTCAAGCACGGCGAGGAGGTGTTCGCGCTGCGCGACGAGTGCAGCCACGCCGCGATCGCGCTGTCTGAGGGCGACGTCGAGGACTGCACGATCGAGTGCTGGCTGCACGGGTCGCGTTTCGACCTGCGCACCGGCGCCGCGTTGTCGCTGCCGGCCATCAAACCGGTGGCGGCCTACCCCGTCCGCGTCGACGCCGACGCCGTCCTCGTCGACACCGATGCACCCCTGACCACGACCAAGGAGCACTGAGCACCTGATGGCCACCCTCGAGATCCGCGACCTGCACGTCACGGTCGACACCGAGGACGGCGCCAAGGAGATCCTCCGCGGCGTCGACCTGACCGTTCGCTCCGGCGAGACGCACGCGATCATGGGTCCCAACGGCTCCGGCAAGTCCACGCTGGCGTACTCCATCGCCGGGCACCCCAAGTACACCGTCACGTCCGGCAGTGTGACCCTCGACGGCGTGGACGTGCTCGCCATGAGCGTCGACGAGCGCGCTCGTGCCGGCCTGTTCCTGGCGATGCAGTACCCGGTCGAGGTGCCCGGTGTCTCGGTCACCAACTTCCTGCGGACGGCCAAGACCGCCATCGACGGGGAGGCGCCCAAGCTGCGCACCTGGGTCAAGGACGTCAACGCCTCGCTGGACAAGCTGGAGATGGACCGCTCGTTCGCCCAGCGCAACGTCAACGAGGGCTTCTCCGGCGGAGAGAAGAAGCGGCACGAGATCGTCCAGCTGGAGCTGCTCGACCCGACGTTCGCGATCCTCGACGAGACCGACTCCGGTCTCGACATCGACGCGCTCAAGGTCGTGTCCACTGGCGTCAACCGCTTCCACGACCGGGGGGACAAGGGGGTCCTGCTGATCACGCACTACACCCGCATCCTGCGCTACATCACGCCGGACTTCGTGCACGTCTTCGTGGCCGGCCGGATCGCCGAGCAAGGCGGGTCCGAGCTCGCCGAGCGACTCGAGGCCGAGGGGTACGACCGTTACGTCAAGGCCGCTGCGGCATCATGACGGCCCCGTTGGCTGACCAGCCGAG
Organism: Nocardioidaceae bacterium; assembly: GCA_013698185.1. Lineage (GTDB taxonomy): Bacteria > Actinomycetota > Actinomycetes > Propionibacteriales > Nocardioidaceae > JACCVL01. The sequence goes on along the minus strand of JACCVL010000214.1, from coordinate 2,515 downwards.
CCGCTACGACGTGGAGCGGATCCGGGCCGACTTCCCGATCCTGTCGCGCCGGCTCGCCGACGACCTGCCGCTGGTCTACCTCGACAGCGCGAACACCTCCCAGAAGCCGACGGCGGTGCTGGCGGCACTGGACGACCACTACCGCCTGCACAACGCCAACGTGGGCCGAGCGGTGCACCAGCTCGGCGAGGCCGCGACGGCGGCGTACGAGAGCGCGCGCGCGAAGGTGGCGGACTTCATCGGCGCCACCGGGGTCGGCGAGGTCGTCTTCACCAAGAACGCCACGGAGTCGCTGAACCTGGTCGCCAACGTCCTGGCCTGGGCCGACGGTGATCTGAGGGTCGGTGCCGGCGACGAGGTCGTCATCACCGAGATGGAGCACCACTCCAACATCGTTCCGTGGCAGCTGCTGACGCAGCGCACCGGTGCCCGGCTGCGCTGGTTCGGGCTCACCGACGAGGGCCGCCTCGACCTGTCCGGCATCGACGACCTGATCACCGAGAACACCAAGGTCGTCTCGGTGGCGTGGGTGTCGAACATGCTGGGCACTGTCAACCCGGTCCACGAGCTCGTCCGCCGCGCCAAGCAGGTCGGCGCCCTGGTCGTCATCGACGCCTCACAGGCGGTGCCGCAGCTGCCGGTGGACGTCTCGGCGCTCGGCGCCGACTTCGTCGCCTTCACCGGCCACAAGATGCTCGGTCCGACGGGGATCGGCGTGCTGTGGGGCCGCCAGCAGCTGCTCGAGCAGCTGCCGCCGTTCCTCGGTGGCGGCTCCATGATCGAGACCGTCCAGATGGCCGGCTCGACCTGGGCCGCGCCACCCGCGAAGTACGAGGCCGGCACCCCCCCGATCGCCGAGGCCATCGGTCTCGGCGCCGCGGCGGACTACCTCAGCGGTCTCGGCATGGACGCGGTCGCCGCGCACGAGCACGCCATCACCGCCTACACGCTGGAGGGCCTGACCAGCATCAGCGGGGTCACGGTCCTCGGTCCGTCGACGGCCGTCGACCGTGGCGGCGCGGTCACCTTCGTCGTCGACGGGGTGCATCCGCACGACGTGAGCCAGGTGCTCGACTCCTACGGTGTGGCCGTACGTGCCGGTCACCACTGCGCGAAGCCGGCGCACCACCGCTTCGGGGTCCAGTCGTCGACGCGTTCCTCGGGCTACCTCTACACCACCAAGTCCGAGATAGACGCGCTCGTCGACGGAATCCACCGGGTGCGTAAGTACTTCAAGGTGGCGTGATGGATCTGGACTCGCTCTACCAGGAGATCATCCTGGACCACTACCGCACGCCGCACCATGCGGGCCTGCGCGAGCCGTACGAGGCGCAGACCCACCACGTCAACCCGACCTGCGGCGACGAGGTCACCTTGCGCGTGCACGTCGACGGCGACGTGGTCGTCGACGTGTCGTACGACGCGTTGGGCTGCTCGATCAGCCAGGCGTCGACCTCGGTGCTGACCGATCTGGTGATCGGCAAGCCCATCGGGGAAGGGATGGCGGTGCACGAGGAGTTCGTCGCGCTCATGCACGGACGTGGCAGCGTGGAGCCCGACGAGGACACTCTCGAGGACGCGGTCGCGTTCGCGGGGGTGGCGAAGTTTCCCGCCAGGATAAAGTGCGCCCTGCTGGGCTGGATGGCATGGAAGGACGCCGTGGCGCAGGCAACGGCACGACAGGAGGACCGATGACCCCCGACACCGCAGCACAGACCGCCGATGACCTGCCCGAGGTCGACCTCGGCGACACCCCGAGCGTCTCGCTCGACGACCTGACCGAGGCGATGCGCGACGTGGTCGACCCCGAGCTCGGCATCAACGTCGTCGACCTCGGCCTCGTCTATGGGGTCCACGTCGACGGTGGCCAGGCGACCATCGACATGACGCTGACGTCGGCTGCCTGCCCGCTGACCGACGTGATCGAGGACCAGACCCGGCAGGCTCTCGAAGGACTCGTGGACGGCTTCGCCATCAACTGGGTCTGGATGCCGCCGTGGGGCCCGGACAAGATCACCGACGACGGTCGCGAACAGCTGCGGGCGCTCGGTTTCACCGTCTGAGTGCCCACCCGCTCCGCCGAGGTGGCGGCCGGCCGGTTCGCGGGCTGGCTGGAGCGGTTCGCCGCCGGCCACGGTGGCGACCTGGCCCTGGGCACCGACGACGCGACCGGTCGGCCGGTGCTGCGCGCGGCCGATGGCGCCCGCGCGCTCCTCGACGTGGCCTTCGCCGAGACGACCCCCTGGCCCGACCTCGGCGCACTGGTCACCCATGTCGAGACGCCCAGGCCGTACGGGCTGCTGCTGCTGCGCCGTGGCGGCTGGGCGATCGCCCGCTGTACCGGCGAGCGGGTGCACGACAGCCGGGTCGGCACCCGGTACGTGCAGGGTCGCACCAAGAAGGGCGGGTGGAGCCAGCAGCGTTACGCCCGGCGCCGGGCCAACCAGGCCGAGTCGGTGGTGACCGCGCTGGTCGCTGCCGCTCCCGAGGTGTGGGCCGGCCGGCCGGTCGGTCC
>JACCVL010000182.1 GCA_013698185.1 Nocardioidaceae bacterium | reverse complement strand
CCGTACGACTGGCTAGCCTGCCGTTGGGCTACGCCGGCCGCGCCACCCTCGGTCTGGGCAAGCGTCTCGCCGGCCGGCCCGCCGACGCCGTGCTCAGTGAGGTGCAGGTACGCACCGCGGAGCAGCTGTTCGCCGTGCTGGGCGAGCTCAAGGGCGGGGCGATGAAGTTCGGCCAGGCGTTGTCGGTGTTCGAGGCGGCGTTGCCCGACGAGCTCGCCGGGCCGTACCGGGAGACGCTCACCAAGCTGCAGGACGCCGCGCCACCGATGGACACCGCTCAGGTCAACCAGATGATGGCCGCCGAGATGGGGCCGAGCTGGCGCAAGAGCTTCCGCGACTTCGGAAGCGACCCCGCCGCGGCGGCGTCCATCGGGCAGGTGCACCGGGCGGTGTGGGCCGACGGCCGCGAGGTCGCCGTCAAGGTGCAGTATCCAGGCGCCGGGGAGGCGCTGCGGGCCGACCTGCGCCAGATCCAGCGAGCCGCCCGCCTGTTCGGCGGCATCTTTCCCCACATCGACGTCAAGGCGCTGGTGACAGAGCTACAGGAGCGGGTGTCCGAGGAGCTCGACTACCGGATGGAGGCCGAGGCGCAGGCCGCCTTTCACGCTGCCTTCGTCGACGACCCCGACGTGATGGTGCCCGGGGTGGTCCATTTCACCGAGCGGGTCCTCGTGACCAGCTGGCTGGACAGCGTCGGCTCACTGGCCCGGCTGGTGGCCGAGGGCGATCAGGAGTCGCGCAACACGTTCGGCACGGCCTACGTCCGCTTCCTGTTCTCCGGTCCGCGGCGCACCGGGATGCTGCACGCCGACCCGCACCCCGGAAACTTTCGGATCATGCCCGACGGTCGGCTCGGGGTGGTCGACTTCGGGGCGGTGGCCCGTCTCGGGCCCGTCGGTCTGCCCCGCAACCTGGGCCGACTGGTGCGCAGGGCCACCGACGGCGACTGGGACGCCGTGCTCGAAGGGCTGCGCGACGAAGGCTTCGTCAAACCCGGAGTCGACATCGACCTGCAGGTGCTGCGCGACTATCTCCAGCCGTTCGTCGAGCCGGCCGCGGTGCCGACGTTCAAGTTCTCCCGGGAGTGGCTGCGCGGGCAGGCGGCCCGATTCGACTCACCGCGCAAGGAAGCGTTCGTGACCGCGACCCGGCTCAACCTGCCGGCCAACTACCTGTTGCTGCACCGGGTCTGGAGCGGCGGCGTAGGGGTGCTGTGCCAGCTCGGCGCCGAGGCCGACTTCCGCTCCATCCTGGAGGAGGCGCTGCCCGGGTTCAGCGACTGACTCAACGCCCCGGGGCCGGGTGGTGGCCTCACATGACAGGGACGCCGGGACCCGACATCAGGTCCCGGCGTCACCGGTATCACGGCTGCTCACCCGGCGATCCGGGCTCACAGCATGCGGGCGAGGTGCAGCCGGGCTCGCATCGCGTTGCGTTCGGCCCTGCGGGCCAGCCGCTGCGCGAGCGCCAGCTCGTGACCCCGCCGCCGCTCGGCCGCCGTCGCCAGCAGCTGGCGACTATGGGCTCGGGCGAGGTCCTCGTACAAGAGGTTCATGCTCCTGCTCCTGTCGGTACGGATGATGGTCATCGGTGTGTTCCTGTCGCTCGGGCGACGGCACTCAGGCCGCCGCGGTCTCGGTCTTGCGCGGACGCCCCCGCGGTCGCTTGCGGGGGATGACGACGCCCTGGAGGAAGAGCTCGCCGCCCCACACACCCCACGGCTCGCGCCGCGCCAGTGCGCCGGCCAGGCACGAGACGCGGACGGGGCAGCCGCCACACAACGCCTTGGCGAGCTCCACGTCTTGCGGGGTCTCGGCGAAGAACAGCTCGGGATCGTTGACCCGGCAGGGCAGTGTGCGTTCGTCGACCTCGTCGACCTGGCCGCCCACATAGGCTGTGAGCGGTTCGAGGACGTTGGTGCTCATCGGGTCACCTCCTTCAATCTCGTGGTTCTGGCGGGGCGCGTGGCCCCTGGAAAAGCAGCGGACAAACGAAGAGGCCGCGGAATCCGATGTCTGGATTCCGCGGCCTGGAGGGTGCCGATCTGGTGGAGCTAGAACGGTGGACTCCAGGCGTGGGGGTCCCAGAACGCAACATCGGTGGCGAAGATCGTCAGCGGGCCGCGGGCGAGGCTGTTGCCGCCGGCAGCGGACGCAGCGGTCCCCTGGTGCATGGCTGCAACGGGCGCGATCGTGCGCCGAACGGCTGCCGGGGTGAACGTGCCGCACACGGTGGCGACGGTGTCCTTCGGCATCCACGGGCGCTCGGTCGTGACCGGGGTCGCGGCATACGTGGCGTTGAACATCGAAGGCACCTCCTCACCTGTGCGCTGGTCGAGCATCACGGCCCGGCGGCCTGTGGAGCAGGCAGCGACCTTGAGGGTACGCGCGGCGCGACCGGGTCCGCAACGCAATTAACGGTCGGCGATTCAACCGGCCGGCTGGACCGTCTGTCGTTCGCCGAGGAGCTCGAGCAGGTCCCCGCCGTAACGGGCCAGCTTGACCGCGCCGACGCCGGGAATGGCCGCCAGCCCCGCGGTGTCGACCGGCAGCTCCTCGGCGAGCGCGACCAGCGTCGCATCGGTCAGGACGCAGTAGGCGGGCACCTTCTGCTCCCCCGCCTGGTCGCGTCGCCACGCCCGCAGCCGCTCGAACAACGCCTCGTCGTAGGTCGCCGGGCAGCTCTCACAGCGGCCCACGCTGGCGCGGCCCGGTTTGAGCGGCTGGCCGCAGCCCCGGCAGCGGCGCACCGCTCGCG
>JACCVL010000178.1 GCA_013698185.1 Nocardioidaceae bacterium | reverse complement strand
GCTCTGGCGGCCGGGTCGATGACGCCGTCGAGGAAGCGGGTCGGTCCGCGGCTGCCGCGGCCGCCGGGTGTGCGTGTCGCCGCCCAGCTGACGAGCAGCTCGCGCCGGGCCCGGGTCACCCCGACGTAGAACAGCCGGCGTTCCTCCTCGACCGCGGCTGCGGTGTCGGCGTGCACGATCGGCATCGCGCCCTCGTGCATGCCGGCCAGGGCGACGACCGTCCACTCCAGCCCCTTGGCCGAGTGCAGGGTGGCGATGGTGACTCCGTCGGCCACCGGCGCGTCCTGCAGGTGGGCACGTCGCTCGAGCTCGTCCACCAGCGCCCTCAGGTCGGGCAGCTGGCCGTCTCCGTCTCCGTCGCCGGCGGACGCGGCGACGAGCTCGTCTGCCACCGTGACCAGCGCATGCAGCGACTCCCAACGATCGCGCTGCGACCCCGAGCCGACGGGGGCCTCGCGGGTGTGGTTCATCGACCCCAGGATCGCCAGCACCTGAGCAGCGAGCCCGTCCGCAGACCCCTCGTCGATGCCGGCGCGTACTTGTCCGCGCAGCAGCGCGACCGCCTGGCGCACCTCGGGACGCTCGAAGAAGCGGTCGGTGCCGCGCATGGTGTAGGCGAGCCCGGCTGCGGCAAACGCATCCTCGTACGCGCGGGTCTGGGCGTTGATGCGCACCAGCACCGCCATGTCCCGCAGCGCCACCGGGTGGGCGGGGTCGCGGTGGCGACGCTGCAGCTCGGTCGCCACCCACTCGGCCTCGGCGACCTCGTCAGCGTGCCCGCGGAGCACCACTTCGGGGCCGCCCGCCTGCTGGGCCCGCAGCACCACACCGCTGCTGCCTGCCTCGTCGGCGCTGCGGGAGATGGTGTTGGCCAGGGCCACCACCTGTGGTGTCGAGCGGTAGTTGCGCACCAGCTCGAGCCGCCGGGCGCCGGCGAAGCGTTGCGCGAAGCCGGCCAGGTGGGCGGTGGACGCGCCGGCGAAGGTGTAGATCGTCTGCCAGGGGTCACCGACCACGCACACGTCGTCTCGTGGGCCGAGCCAGCGTTGCAGCAGCGCGACCTGGACGGGGCTGACGTCCTGGTACTCATCGACGACGAACCAGCGGTACTGCCTGCGCACCTGCGCTGCGACCCGCTCGTCCTCGTCTAGCAGCGCGACCGCCACCAGCAGCAGGTCCTCCATGTCCAGGCGGCCCCGCTCGCGCTTGACCTCCTCGTACGCCGCGAAGACCTGCGCGAGCGTGGCCGCGTCAGTGCCGGCGACGACCCGCCCTGCGGCACCGGCCAGCCGGACGTAGTCGTCGGGGCGCACGTTGCTGACCTTGGCCCACTCGATCTCGCCGGCCAGGTCCCGCAGCAGCCCCTGCGCGGTCGGCAGCCCGCAGCGGCGGGCCGCCTCGCCCAGGAACGGCAGCTTGGAGACCGACAGCTCCGGCAGCTCACCGCCGTACACCTTGGGCCAGAAGTACCGCGCCTGCCGCAGCGCCGCGGAGTGGAACGTGCGCGCCTGCACGCCGGCGGCCCCGAGTGCGCCGAGCCGCGAGCGCATCTCCCCGGCGGCGCGGGTGGTGAAGGTGACCGCCAGCACCTCGTGCGGAACGTAGGTCTCGGTGGCCACGCCGTAAGCGATGCGGTGGGTGATGGCGCGGGTCTTGCCGGTGCCCGCGCCCGCGACCACACACAGCGGGCCGCTGAGAGTGCTGGCCACCTCGCGCTGCTCGGGGTCGAGCGCGTTGAGCAGGCGGTCGGCAGCGGGCACGGCGTACGGTCTCCTGGCGGTGTGCGGCGGTGGAATAGCGCTCGGGCGGGGCGGGTTGACAGTCACCGGCCACTGTAGGACGCCGAAGGGACAGTTGATGACCGCCCGGTTCACGATGTACTCGACGCCGTGGTGTGGCTACTGCCACCGCCTCAAGAGCCAGCTGGGACGCGAGGGCATCGAGTTCGACATGGTCGACATCGAACAAGACCCGGCCGCCGCCGACATCGTCGAGCGGGCCAACAACGGCAACCGCACCGTTCCCACCTTGGTCTTCGCCGACGGCTCGGCGCTGACCAACCCCTCCGTCGCGCAGGTCAAGGCCCAGCTGGCCCGCTGAGCCTCACCACTGGCCCGACAGCCGCCCGCCGTGCCACCGCTCGATCAGCCAGCGCGAGATCGAGAAGGGCCCGGGCAGCCCGACCTGCTCGGCCGCGGTGGCGTCGCTCAGCGCCTCGCGGGTGAACCACCGCGCGTCGCTGACCTCCTCGCCGTCGACCTCGATGCGGGTGGTCGCCGCCTGCCCGAAGAAGCCGAGCATCAGGCTGGCGGGGAACGGCCAGGGCTGGCTGGCGGCATAGGTCACGTCGCCGACGACGACGCCGGTCTCCTCGACCACCTCGCGGCGCACCGCGTCCTCGAGTGACTCCCCCGGCTCGACGAAGCCGGCGAGCGTCGAGAAGCGGGAGTCCGGCCAGAGTGGCGAGTGTCCCAGCAGCAGGCGGTCGTCGGTGTCGGTGATCGCCATGATCACCGCCGGGTCGGTACGCGGGAAGTGCTGGGTGCCGCAGCGCGGGCACTGTCGCCGGTGCCCGGCGTCGACGGCGGTGCTGCGCGCACCGCAGCGGGCGCAGAACTGGTGGGTGCGGTGCCAGTTGGCCAGGCCGAGCGCATGCACCAGCAGGCTGCCCTGCAGGGCGTCGAGCCCCATCGCGACCGTGCGCACCGGCTGGGGCGCAAGATCCTCGGGCATCTGCGGCACAGAGATCGCAGCGAGCGGGCCGTCGTCGTCGGCACCCAGCAGCATCCGCTCGACACCGGCCTCCGTACGGTCGGGTGCCGTATCGGCCAGACGCACGGCCTGGGGCGCGGTCAGCTCACGCAGCCGGTCACCGTCGGTCGCGACCACGTCGTCGCCGACCACCAGCACCCGCGCCGCGGGATCCTCGACCAACCGGTCCCACCAGTCGGGGTCCGCCCGCCGTTCGGCCTGCCGGTCGTACGGGGCGGTCGCGAACGGCAACGACGGCGGGTCCGGGGGCGGATCGGGGTCGGCGAGGCGGGGCACGCGGAGACCCTACGTCGCACCGTGGTTAGCCTGCCGCCATGAGCATCCACATCGCCGCCGAGCCCGGCCAGGTCGCCCCCCGAGTCCTCTTCCCCGGTGACCCGCTGCGTGCACAGTGGATTGCCGACAACCACCTCGAGCAGGCCGAGCGCTACTCGACCGTGCGCAACATGTTCGGCTTCACCGGCACCTACCGCGGCGAGCGCATCAGCGTCCAGGGCTCGGGCATGGGCCAGCCGTCGATGGCCATCTACGCCAACGAGCTGTTCCGCGACTACGGGGTGCAGCAGCTGGTGCGGGTCGGCTCGTGCGGCGCCTTGACCGAAGCGCTCAAGGTGCGTGACGTCGTCCTCGCCATCAGTGCCGCCACCGACTCGTCCATGAACCAGCACCGCTTCCACGGCTTCGACTACGCCGCGACCGCCGACTTCGCGTTGCTGCGGACCGCGTACGACGCGGTGCTCGCGCGTGGCGGCACACCCGTGGTGGGGCAGGTGTTCACCTCGGACTCCTTCTACCACCCGCGCCCCGAGCTGACCCAGCACCTGGTCGACCACGGCGTCGTGGCGGTGGAGATGGAGGCCAACGCGCTGTACACCCTCGCCGCCGGTTACGGCCGCCGGGCGCTGGCGCTGTGCACCGTGTCGGACCACATCGTCACTGGCGAGGAGACCACCGCCGACGAGCGGGAACAGACGTTCGGCGAGATGGTCGAGCTCGCGCTGGAGTCGATGCTGGCCGTGCCCGTCGACGAGTGAGGCGCCGAAAGGGCTCGCCCTGCGGGCCGGCGATCATGCATTTGCGCCGCCACAGCCACATGAATGCATGATCGTCTGTGAACGTGGCCCGGCCTCGCCTGACCTGGGTGAGCGTGATTGCATGTGATGCACGGCACAGCGCGCATAGACCACGGAGGTAGCAGTGGCAACCCTGGCAAGCAACCTGACCAAGGCAGCCGGCGAGCACGCCGACCGACCGGCCGTCCGGCTCGACGACGCGGTGCTCACCTATGCCGAGCTGCAGGTCGCGGCGCAGCGCGTGTCGGCCCTGCTGGGTGCCCGCGGCATCGGTCCGGGTGACCGGGTCGGGCTGGTGCTGCCGAACGTGCCGCAGTTCCCGGTGCTGTTCTACGGCGCGGTCGCGGCGGGCGCCGTCGTCGTGCCGATGAACCCGCTGCTCAAGGCACGTGAGGTGAAGTACTACCTCGAGAACTCCGGTGCCTCGATCGTGTTCGCCTGGCACCAGATGGCCGACGAGGCCAGCAGCGCCGCCGAGAGCGTCGGCATCGACTGCGTCGCGGTCGACCCCGAGACCTTCGGCGACCTGCTCGGCGAGCACGAGCCCGCCGACGACATCGTCGATCGCGAGGACGACGACACGGTCGTACTGCTCTACACCTCGGGCACTACCGGCCAACCCAAGGGTGCCGAGCTCACCCACGTCAACCTCATCAGCAACGCCGCCTTGACCGCCCAGACGCTGGTGTGTCTCGAGCCCGACGACGTGGTGATGGGGTGCCTGCCCCTGTTCCACTGCTTCGGGCTCACCTGCGGTCTCAACGCCTCGGTGGCCAGCGGCTCGTGCCTGACGCTGATCCCGCGCTTCGACCCGAAGAAGGCGCTCGAGGTCATCGGCCGCGACCACGTCACCGTGTTCGAGGGCGTGCCGACGATGTACTCGGCCATGCTCAACGCCCCCGACGCCGACTCCTACGACGTGTCCAGCCTGCGTACGTGCATCTCCGGCGGGGCGGCGATGCCCGCGGAGGTGATGAAGAGCTTCGAGGACAAGTTCGGCTGCATCGTGCTGGAGGGGTACGGGTTGTCCGAGACCTCACCGGTGGCGTCGTTCAACCGGCCCGAGATCGAGCGCAAGCCGGGCTCCATCGGGCCCCCCGTACGCGGGGTCGAGATGCGGGTCCTCGACGACGAGGGGAACCCGGTCGACCAGGGCGACGTCGGCGAGATCGCCATCCGGGGCGAGTGCGTGATGAAGGGTTACTGGGCCAACAAGGAGGCGACCGACGACGCCATCCCCGATGGTTGGTTCCGCACCGGCGACATGGCCAAGACCGACGAGGACGGCTACTTCTACATCGTCGACCGCAAGAAGGACCTCATCATCCGCGGCGGTTACAACGTCTACCCCCGGGAGGTGGAGGAGGCGCTGTACGAGCACGAGGCGGTCGCCGAGGCCGCCGTCGTGGGTCTGGCCCACAACGACCTCGGTGAGGAGGTCGGCGCAGCGGTCGCCCTCAAACCCGACATGACGGTGTCGGAGGAGGAGTTGCGCGACTTCGCCAAGGAACGGTTGGCGGCCTACAAGTACCCCCGGCACGTGTGGATCGTCGACGAGCTGCCCAAGGGGCCGACCGGCAAGATCCTGCGGCGCGAGGTCAGGGCCCCCGAAGAGGGCTCGAAGTCCGGGTCGGGATGAGCACCGACAACAGCACCAGCGCGCAGGAGCGCGTCCACGAGGTCGACGAGGACGGCACCAAGTTCGCGGCTCCGCTGGACCTGCTGCTGACCGATGCCGCGCTCAGCCCGCTGCGTCGCTTCGTACCGGGCATGTCCGGGGTGCGGTTCGCCGCCCACCTGGCGCGTCGACCCGACCGCGTCGTCGACCGCGGCCGGAGCCTGCTGGGCGAGCTCGCGCGGATCGGCCTCGGTCGCTCCGAGCTGGCCCCCCACCACAAGGACCGCCGGTTCGCCGAGCCGGGCTGGACGCAGAACCCGCTGCTCAGCCGCGCGGTCCAGACCTACCTCGCCGCGGGGGCCGCCGCGCGGGGGCTGGTGGCCGACGCCGACCTCGAGTGGGGCGACGACCAGCGGATGGGCTTCGTGGTCGACAACCTCGTCGAGGCGTCGGCGCCCAGCAACAACCCGTTGCTGAACCCGCTGGTGCTGAAGACCACGCTCGACACCGGCGGCGGCAACCTGATCTCCGGCGGACGCCGGCTGGTGCGCGACTTCTCGACCGCGCCCCGGGTGCCCGCGATGGTGGAGCCGGACGCCTTCGAGGTCGGCACCGACCTGGCGGTGACCCCCGGCGCCGTGGTCTTGCGCACCGACGTGTTCGAGCTCATCCAGTACACGCCGCAGACGCCGAAGGTGCGACGGGTGCCGCTGCTCGTCGTGCCGCCGACGATCAACAAGTACTACGTCATCGACCTCGCCGAGCAGCGCAGCCTCGTCGAGCACCTGGTGCGTAGCGGTCAGCAGGTCTTCGTGATCTCGTGGCGCAACCCCGACGCCCGTCATGCCGACTGGGGTCTGGACACCTACGGCCAGGCCATCGTCGAGGCGATCGATGCGATGAAGGGGATCTGCCGCGAGGACACCGCTGCGCTGTTCGCGCTGTGCTCGGGCGGGATGATCACCTCGATGCTGCTCGCGCACCTCGCCGACATCGGCGAGCTCGACCGGGTGGCGGCCTTCGGTCTCGCGGTCACCGTCCTCGACCAGTCGCGGGCCGGCCTGCCGAGCGCCCTGCTGTCGCGCAAGGTCGCCGCGGCCGCGACGGCAGCGTCTCAGCGCAAGGGGTATCTCGACGGCCGGACGCTGGCCGAGGTGTTCGCCTGGCTGCGGCCCAACGACCTGATCTGGAACTACTGGGTCAACAACTACCTGCTGGGCAAGGCGCCGAAGCCCTTCGACATCTTGTTCTGGAATGCCGACCCGGTCCGCATGACCGCCGCCATGCACCGCGACTTCATCGAGCTCGCCATCAGCAACGGGGTCACCGAGCCCGGCGGCTCGACCATGCTCGGCTCGCCAGTCGACCTCGGCAAGGTCGACACCGACGCCTACGTCGTCGCCGGCATCGCCGACCACCTGTGCACGTGGGAGTCGTGTTACCGCACCACCCAGCTGCTCGGGGGCGAGGTGAAGTTCGTGCTGTCCACGAGCGGCCACATCGCCTCGATGGTCAACCCGCCGGGCAACGACCGGGCGAGCTTCCAGACTGCCGCGCACAACCCGCCCGACCCGAGCGAGTGGCTGGACGCTGCCGAGACCGTCGCGGGCACCTGGTGGACCGACTACGTCGAGTGGCTGAGCGCGCGCACCGGCCCCGAGCGCAACAAGCCGCGGCGGCTGGGATCGGCTGCCTTCCCGGTCATCTGTCCGGCGCCGGGCACCTATGTCCACGACCGCTGAGCGGCGGGGGCGACGGGTGCGGGACGAGCGGGCCGACCCGGCCCCGGCAGTTGGCCTTGAGCGGGACCGGGTCCGTTCGCTGACGGTGCGCGGGGTGCAGGTGCGGGTGTCGGTCCGTCCGGGCAGTGGCCGTCTTGCGGCCGCGCCGCCGCTGCTGCTCTGCAACGGCATCGGTGCCAGCCTGGAGGCGCTGCAACCACTGGTGGACTCCCTCGACCCCGAGCGCGGGATCATCCGCTTCGACGTGCCCGGGGTCGGCGGTTCACCGCTGCCGCGGAGGCCGTACGTGCTGGCAACCCTCGCACCCTGGGTCGCGGCGGTGACGGCCAGTCTCGGGCACCGGCAGGTCGACGTGCTGGGCCTGTCCTGGGGTGGCGGGCTCGCGCAGCAGCTGGCGGTGCAGTGCCGGCGCCGGGTACGCCGGGTGGTGCTGGTGGCCACCGGGACCGGGTCGCTGATGGTGCCGGCACGGCCGAGTGTGCTGGCCAAGATGATGACGCCTCGCCGCCACCGCGACCCGGCGTACGCGCGCAGCATCGCGGCGACGATCTACGGCGGGAGTGTCCGCACCGACCCCAAGGGCGCCGCCGAGCTGTTGCACGCCACCACCCGGGCCGGTCCGCGGCGGGGGTACTACTACCAGCTCGCTGCCACCGCGGGATGGAGCAGCCTGCCGTGCCTGCGGCTGCTGCGCCAGCCGACGCTGGTGCTCGCCGGCGACGACGACCCGATCATCCCGCTGACCAACGCCAAGGTGATGGCACGGCTGATACCGCGGGCGCGGCTGCACGTCTACCACGGCGGCCACCTGGCGGTGCTCACCGACAGTGCCCAGCTCGCGCCGGTGATCGACGAGTTCCTGTCCGACGCCGCCCCCGACCAACGGAGCCACCGTGGTAAGTGACACAGACCTGATGGACTCACCGGGGTCGGACTTCCTCGGCTTCGAGCTGCTCCTCGACGGCGACGACCGCGAGCTGCTCGAACGGGTGCGCAAGAACATGGCTGCAACGGTCGAGCCGGTGATCAATGACTACTGGACCCGGGCCACGTTCCCGCACGAGCTGCTGCCGGGCTTCGCCGAGCTCGGCATCGCCGGCCTGCAGTACTCCGGTCCCGGTTGCCCCGGGCGCAGCAACCTGATCGACGGCATGGTGGCGATGGAGCTGGCGCGCACCGACCCGTCGATCGCCACGTTCTTCGGGGTGCACGGAGGGCTGGCGATGGGCTCGGTGCAGCTATGCGGGTCCGACGAGCAGCGGGAGCGCTGGTTGCCTGCTATGGCGCGGATGGAGCTAATCGGGGCGTTCGGCCTGACTGAGCCCGAGCACGGCTCGGGCATTGCCGGCGGCCTGGCCACCACCGCCCGCCGCGACGGTGACTCGTGGGTGCTCGACGGGGAGAAGAAGTGGATCGGCAACGCGTCGTTCGCCGACGTGGTGATCATCTGGGCGCGTGACACCGAGGACGGGCAGGTCAAGGGCTTCGTGGTCGAGAAGGACACCGAGGGCATGACGTTCGACCTGCAACGCGACAAGATCGCGCTGCGCGTCGTGCAGAACGCCACCATCCGCCTGGCCGGCGTACGGGTCCCCGACGCCAACCGGCTGGCCGAGGCCAACTCCTTCAAGGACACCGCCCGGGTGCTGCGCATCACCCGCGCCAGCGTGGCCTGGATGGCGACCGGCTGCGCCCGCGGGGCGTACGAGCACGCGTTGCGCTACACCGGCGAGCGCCAGCAGTTCGGCCGGCCCATCGCCGGCTTCCAGCTGGTCCAGGACCTATTGGTGCGGATGCTGTCCAACGTCACCGCGTCGACCGCGGTGTGCACCCGGGTCTCCCAGCTGCAGGACGCCGGCGTGATGCGCGACGAACACGCCTCGCTGGCCAAGGCCTTCAGCACCGTACGGATGCGCGAGACGGTCGGGTGGGCCCGCGAGGTGCTCGGCGGAAACGGCATCCTGCTCGAGCACCACGTCGGGCGGTTCGTCGCCGACGCGGAGGCGCTGTACTCCTACGAGGGCACCCGCGAGGTCAACACGCTGATCGTCGGTCGGGCGATCACCGGTATCGGCGCCTTCGTCTGAG